>NZ_JAPVLS010000128.1:0-5176 GCF_027158125.1 Streptomyces sp. H39-C1 | reverse complement strand
AGCGGCGAGCACCTGTACCGGCTGGCGCCTGACCACTCGGGGGTGTTCGTGTGGTTCGGCCAAGGGATGTCCTGGACGAGGATCGGCGGCCCCGCGAAGAACATCTACGCCGGAGGCGCGGGCCTGTTCGCCACCAACCCCGACACCGGCGACCTGTTCACCTACAACGACGCCCCCGATGACTGGACCAAGATCGGCGGGCCCGGCGGCACCTTCGCTGTCAGCGACCACCACCTCTACGGCCTCAACCCCGACCAGGCAACCGTCTACCAGTGGGATGGCCAGGACAGCCACTGGACGCTGCTGGGAGGCGGCCCGCGCGCCTGACAGGGGCTGCGGGACCATCATGAAGGGCCCTGAACAGGGCGAAGGGGGAGTGTAATGCTGGAAGAGATCCTGCAGGCCGAGGCGGCCGCACTACGAGAGCAGTTGGCCGACCATGACACGGCGGCGTTCACCCGCCGGCTGGCCCGCCGGATCGCCGAAGCCAGCGAGCCCCCCGCCCCGACCGCCTCCCAGCCGCTGAGCGCGATCCGCGCAGCGACCGGGCTCCTGTCCCTGTCCGGCCCCTGCCGCACCGTTCCCCCCGCCGCCGGCGTCCCACACCGATCATCCCGGCCGAGCCCGCGCTGACCCCGGCCGCGATGGTCCAGGAGGTCCGGTTGCTGTGTGACAACGTCCTGCGGTCGAACGACATCGACCGGCTCGTGGACTTCGCCGCGGACTACAACGACGCCGGCGCCCGCACCTTCGCCTGCCTGCTGTACTCCATGGACAAGTGGGACTCCGCGCTCTACTGGGGCGCTTCGCCGCGGGCGCCGGCGACGAACTGGCCGCTCACCTGCTGGCCATGCACCACGCCGCGGTCGGGTACACCCCCGACGCCCGCCTGTGGCGCACCATCGCCCGCCTCATGAAATACACCCCTGACCGGCATCTGCCCCGACCGGTGCGACCCACCGTCGAGTACGGCCAGGGCTGCGGGCATGCTGCGGTGCGCCGGACCGCCCTGGAGGCCTTCATCCACAGCAAGCACCTCCCAGGAGGGTTGCTCACCCGCTGAATACGGCAGGACCGTCCAGCCATGGGCGGTCCTGCTCCCGCGCACTCTTGCGCCTCCTCGCCGGCGACAGCCGGTTCCCCCGATGGTGGACTCCTCCCGCAGTACCGGCACATGAGGCCCAGTCGGGCGCTAATGTCGGTCCGCCGCATCCACGCGGTTCACCCCAGGGGGAGTCGTGAACGTCCGTCGCACCATGGGCTCTACAGCCGCAGCCGCCCTGCTTCTTCTGGCGATGGCGAGCTGCTCCAGTACTCCCACCGCCAAAGGCACCGGCCAGCCCGCGCCGCCTGGCACCCCCCAGCCGGCCGCGAACGGTTCCGGGACGACGCCGGGCAGCGGTCGTCAGGCCGGTGCGATCCCGGTCGGCCCCGGCCCCCAGACCAAATACACCGTGCAGGCGCAGCCCGCTCCGGGCACGTGCAAGTACCGGTTCACCACCGCCAAGGAGCCGCTGCCGGATCCGGTGTGCACACCGGGCGCGACCAATCCGGCCGTTACCCAGGCCACCCTCAAGACCACGATCTGCAGGCCGGGATACACGGCCGCGATCCGGCCGCCCTCCTCGATCACCGCAAAGGAGAAGGCCGCGTCGATCCTGGCGTACGCCTACACGGGCAACCTCCGGGACGATGAATATGATCACTTTCTTTCGCTGGAATTCGGTGGTGACCCCAACGATTCCCGGAACCTGTGGCCGGAGCCGCCCTCTCCCGGGCACAAGCCCGGTAGCGGCGTCAACAACCCCAAGGACGCGGTGGAAAACAAACTCCACGCCGCGATCTGCTCCGGCAAGGTGACCCTCACGGCAGCCCAGCAGGCCGTCGTGACGGACTGGACCACGGCGCTGAAGACCCTCGGACTCAACTGACCTCCATCGGCCTGGATCAGATCGTCCCGGTCCTCACCTCCCATCGGCAGCCGATGCTGGTGTATCGGACCCGGAATGCGACCCAGCTCGCACACCGCCGCCGCGACCGGCTCCCAGCCGCCGACCGCGACCCGCGCAGCGACAAGGCGGGTGCGCCACAGCGGCAGCGTCCTCCGATGCCGTCGGTCAGTACATGCGCTCGGCCTCGGCCGCGCGGGCCCGAAGGGTGCTGGCCTGCTCGTGCTCGCCACGGGCTTCCAGGATCTCCGCCCGGTACTCCATCGCGTACGCGTCGCCCAGGTCCCCGGCGATCGTGTAGGCACGGAGGGCCTCCGAGATGTAGCCGCGCGCGCCGAAGGCGGCTCCCACCGCAGTGATCGGAAAGGCCAGGTCTTGGGCGTATATCCGCGGCACCCAGCGCTCGATCGTCTGCCGGTCGTCCCGCTCAAAGGCCAGCCTGACCAGGCCGAGCATGGCGTCGACATCCCCGCGGATTGCGGCGTGCTCCCACATGAGCCGCGCCTGGTTCCGGTTCCCGGCCGTCCAGTGCAGCGTGCCGAGATTGAACCCGGCAAGAGCATTCCCCGCTTCCCAGGACCTGGTGAACCAGTGCTCTGCCCCGGCCTGGTCACCCGCCAAGAGCAACGCCGCCCCGTAGTTGGCCATAGCCACCGGCAGGCCCCGCTCCGCGTCCGCCCGGACCGACGCCAACGACTCGGGGGTGACCCGCCCGTCGGCATCGTGTTCAATCTCGGGTCCGACAGCCGCAGCGTCATCGGTCCCTTCGTCCCGCGAGCCCGTCGGCGGCCCTACGAGCAGACCGCCGTCCTTGCTCGCGCGCAGGTGGAGGCGGCGAAATGACATGCGGGCGATCCTGCCAGAGATGCCAACCGGTCACATCGGCGGTCACGTCCGCACGTCGGCGAGGGCGATACGGGCGTACATGGCGTCCCCCTGGTGGTCTCGGGAGGAAGTGTTCCGGCTCGCGGCGGGCGCGTGTGCCGGTGGTAACGGGACCGTGATGCACCCGTCCGGTCCTCGTCGACCATGTGGAGCGCTGACTCACGGCCGGGCCGGCAGCGACGCTGTGGCCGCCGTGAGGAAACGCCCTGGAAGTGGAGAGTTGACTGCCGGGGCTTTGCCGGCTGTGACCCGCGCGGATGCGCGAGCATTCTCCCCACGGGCGTCGGGCAACCTTGATCCTCTAGCCTGGCGTTCATGGCTACTGATCACACCGTCTGCTGCTGCGTCCTGTGTGAGGACGCTCCCGTGGAGCCCCGCCTTGGGGCGACCGTCGAGGTGATCGAGGAGCACGGCTGGCAGGTCACGATGGTCCCTGCCGATGAGCACGGTCCCGGCTGGGCGTACACCATCGGCTTGTGGCACCGGCACCGGATACCCGAGCTGGCGATGTTCGGTCTCGACATCACCATGATGCACACGATCCTCAACGACCTCGCCCAGCGAGCCGTCGACGGGCAGTCCCTTAAGGCCGACCAGAAGCGGCACGACGTCGCAAGCGTCCCGGTCGTCCTCAAGGCCGTCGACTACCGCTGGTATAGGGCGTTCTTCGGCGGCGCGATCAGGTTCTACCGCAAGCCCCCGTTCCCGTTCCTCCAGGTCGCCTGGCCCAACCGCGAGGGAGCCTTCCCCTGGCAGCCCGCGGGAGAAGATCTCCTCGCCCGCCAGCCCCGGCTGTGGCTGCGCCCCCAGGAGCACCCCGTCGGGGTGTGGACGCAGGACGTATGAGCAGGCGACCGGTGTTCTTTTGCGCGCGGACCATGGTCCCCTGATCCGATCAGCACGAAGTTCCCCGACTGCCGATGAAACCCTTCGTTCGGGAAAGTCTTGGTCATGTGGTGGTGTGGGGTTTGCGCACGTCACGTGATGTTCACCGTCGGGGTCTACTCGCATAGACCTTCCGGGTGGTGTCATGCCGTCAGGTGCCCGATACCCCACCATCGGGCCGAACCCGGGGAGACCCCTCACATGCGTCCTCTGTCCCGTGCCGTCGCTGCCGGATCCGCCGTTGCCTTGGCCGCGGCCGGCCTGATCGCGGTTACCGGCACCGCCCACGCCGCGACGTGCTCGCAGTCCTACCTTCCGCTGCCGGACCGCACCTGTACCCCCGGCACCTACAACCCCGACGTCACGCAGGCGAGCATCGGCTCGACGATCTGCGTGTCGGGCTGGACTGCGACGGTGCGGCCGCCGACCTCGTACACCAACGCGTTGAAGGTCCAGCAGATCGCCGAGTACGGCTACGCCGACACCAGTACCGCGGACTACGAGGAAGACCACCAGGTACCCCTCGAGCTGGGTGGCTCCCCGCGGGATCCGAAGAACCTGTGGCCCGAGCCCCGCTACGGCACGAAGACGGCCACTACCAAGGACGGGGTGGAGACGAAGCTGAAGAACGCGGTCTGTAAGGGCACCATCACCCTGTCCTCCGCCCGCACCGCGATCGCCACCAACTGGACCACCGCCCTGCAAGTCACCGGCATCGGCTAACCGCCGCCCCCACCGTCCCGCGCTGCCGGCGCGGGACGGGCGCCCGTGATGAGGCTCGTTGAATTTGGTTCTGACCGCGCTTTCGTGAAGGCGGACTGTGGGCACTTCTACGCCCGCACTTCTGCGTGGGCTCCCGCTTCGAGGAGTTCGCGCACCGTGGCTTCAGCCACCTCTTGTGTCACATCCTCAAGGATGGTGGCCGGCAGACGGCCGATGAGGGACTTGCTGTGCCACAGGCTCAGCCCGGCTCTCCGGTGGACCACCTTCACGGCCTCGATGGGTCTGGGACCGGGGTCGGTCAGAACCACTGAAATGGGCCCCTGATCGCAGACCAGCAGGAAGTACTCGTCTGCCATCACGACTCCTCGGGTGCACGCGGGGCCAGCCCCAGATGGCCGGACCAAGACCTTTACCGACCCCCGGCTCTGCGCGGCCATCGTCGACCGCCTCACTTTCAACGGCACCATCATCGAGACTGGCACCGAGTCCTACCGCCTCGCGCAGACCAAAGCCAGGCAGCAGGCGAGGAAATAGTTAGGGGGCCTTGCGGCTGCGTCGGTAGTCTCCGCGGGTGTCGTTGACTCAGTACTGAGGTGACCCCCGTGGTGACTCTGCTGGTCTATTCACGGTGGCGTGAGTGAGAGGCGGAGTGTGCTGAGGCGGGAGGTCCAGCTACCGCCGAGCGGGGTGCCGGTGAGCCAGGCGTCGATGCGGACGAGGTTGAGAGCCATCGC
>NZ_JAPVLS010000127.1:0-19126 GCF_027158125.1 Streptomyces sp. H39-C1 | reverse complement strand
TTGCATGTGTTAAGCACGCCGCCAGCGTTCGTCCTGAGCCAGGATCAAACTCTCCGTGAATGTCTCCACGCAAGAGCGGCACCACCGGCCGGAATAAGGCCCGTGGTGCACAGCGTCCTCGCTGTGTAATTGCCTCCCACCAGTTCCCGTCCCGAAGGACCGGAGGGTAGAAGGACTTTTTCAAAGGAACCACCAAACGAAACCCGAATGGGTTCCGCCCGGGGTGTTTTAAGTCTGGCGTTGACTTTTGGCACGCTGTTGAGTTCTCAAGGAACGGACGCTTCCTTCGGTGCCGTTTTACCGGCGCCCTCCGGGCTTCCCTTCGTGTTTCTCAGCTTAGCAGATCCGATTTCCCGTTTCTGCCACCCGCTGAGGCGGGCTTTTGTTTCTCGCCTTGCGGCGTGTCCACTACGTTAGCCGATTTCCCGCCACGCTCATAATCGAGCTATTCGGACTGAATTTCGGCGCACCGAAAAGCAACCCTGTCGGGAAGTCGTAGTAGTGGGTGGCCACCCCCGCGGGGATCCGGACGAACCGGACGCACCGTTTCAAGCGGCTCGGACTACATTACGGAGGAGCGGCGGCAGAGTCAAGCTCAACCGCCGCTCAAACGCACGATTTCAGCCGACCTCGACGGCAGCCAGGCTCTTCTTGCCGCGGCGGAGGACGAGCCACCGGCCGTGCAGCAGGTCGGACTCGGCCGGCACCGCGTCCTCGCTGGTCACCTTGGCGTTGTTCAGGTAGGCGCCACCCTCCTTGATGGCCCGGCGGGCGGCCGACTTGCTGGCCACCAGCTCGACCGCGGTCAGCAGGTCGACGACCGGCTCCAGCGCCGTGACCTTGGCGTACGGCAGCTCGGAGAGAGCGGCCGCCAGCGTGGCCTCGTCCAGGTCCGTCAGTTCCCCCTGGCCGAAAAGCGCCTTGGACGCATCGGTGACCGCGGTGCACTGGGCGGCCCCGTGGACCAGGGTCGTCAGTTCCTCAGCCAGGGCGCGCTGGGCGGCGCGGGCCTGGGGGCGCTCCTCGGTGAGGCGCTCCAGCTCCTCGATCTCCTCGCGGGACTTGAAGCTGAAGATGCGCAGGAACTTGGAGATGTCACGGTCGTCCGCGTTCAGCCAGAACTGGAAGAAGGCGTACGGCGTGGTCATCTCGGGGTCGAGCCAGATGGCGCCGCCCTCGGTCTTGCCGAACTTGGTGCCGTCCGCCTTGGTGATCAGCGGAGTGGCGAGGGCGTGGACGGAGGCGCCCTCGACGCGGTGGATCAGGTCGATGCCGGCCGTGAGGTTGCCCCACTGGTCGCTTCCGCCGGTCTGCAGGGTGCAGCCGTAGCGCCGGTAGAGCTCCAGGAAGTCCATCCCCTGGAGGATCTGGTAGCTGAACTCGGTGTAGCTGATGCCCTGGTCGGAGTTGAGGCGCCGGGCGACGGCTTCCTTGGCGATCATCTTGTTGACTCGGAAGTGCTTGCCCACGTCACGCAGGAACTCGATCGCCGACATCCCGGACGTCCAGTCCAGGTTGTTCACCATCGTCGCGGCGTTCGGCCCCTCGAAGGAGAGGAAGGGCTCGATCTGCCCGCGGACCCGCTCGACCCAGTCGGCGACGACCTCGGGAGCGTTGAGTGTCCGCTCCGCCGACGGCTTGGGGTCGCCGATCAGGCCGGTGGCCCCGCCCACCAGGCCCAGCGGCCGGTTGCCCGCCTGCTGCAGCCGCCGGATGGTGAGGATCTGCACCAGGTTGCCGAGGTGCAGGCTGGGCGCCGTGGGGTCGAAGCCGCAATAGACCGTGACCGGGCCGTCCGCGAACGCCTTGCGCAGTGCGTCCTCGTCAGTGGATACGGCGATCAGCCCGCGCCACTGCAGCTCGTCGACGATGTCCGTCACGGTTCTCTTGTCTCCTTGGGTCAGTGCGATGAGTCGGTGCTCCGCGGTCCGCACACCGGCGGTCGCAGAGCGTCTGTACAGCGTGTCCGAGAGTACGCGGTCATGGCGAGTCGTTATGGGCGGCGTCTCGGGGTGTGGGCACGGTAGGGACTGACGGTGGGGTCGCCGTCGATCCAGAAGCGCCAGGGGTGCACGGCTCCCTCGCCGCCGACGCCGGTACGCGGGCCGGAGCGCACCCGGTCAGCGGCCGGCGGGGTACCGGTGAGGACGCGGAACGGGCTGCCGGCCGGTTCGCCCGCCGGACCGGTATAGGGGTCGCAGACGTCGGATCCGTTGAGCGACCGGTCGACGGCGAGCGCGGTGGCCAGCCGGGCCGGGCCCTGGGCGAGGTCGGTGTCCTTGCGGGAGGTGGGGCGGTTCGCTCGGGCGAGGTCCTCCCCACGGGTGATCTCGCCGCCCCGGAGCAGGACCCCGCTCGGCGTGCCCTCCGGGCCGCAGACCAGGTTGAGGCAGTGCCACATCCCGTACGTGAAGTACACGTAGGTGTGGCCGGGCGGGCCGAACATCACCGCGTTGCGTTCGGTGCGGCCCCGGTAGGCGTGCGATCCCGGGTCGACGGGTCCCGCGTAGGCCTCCACCTCGGTGAGGCGCAGCTCGATCGGGCCGCCCGGGGTGTCACGGACGAGGATCCGGCCGAGGAGGTCCGGTGCGATGTCGAGGACCGGGCGGTCGAAGAAGGGCCGGGCGAGCGGGGCCCTTTCCGCGTCGGCGATCATGCGGTACGAGGGTACTGGAACCGCCCGCGGCGGTTCCGCGTTCGTAGTGACCGTAGATAACGTAAAGAAACAGTCAACCGCCGGTATGAGGAGTGGGACAACGTGGGCTTCAAGAAGCTGCTTGCGAGCATGGGTGCCGGTGGGGCGTCCGTCGAGACCGTACTGACGGACCCGAACGTGGTGCCGGGCGGCACTGTCCAGGGTGAGGTGCGTATCCAGGGCGGGTCGGTCGCGCAGCAGATCGAGGGGCTCTCCGTCGGGCTGCAGGCCCGGGTCGAGGTCGAGAGCGGCGACAACGAGTACAAGCAGGACATCGAGTTCCACCGGCAGCAGCTGGGCGGGGCGTTCGAGGTGGCGCCGGGGGCCGTGCACACCGTGCCGTTCGGGCTGCAGATCCCGTGGGAGACGCCGGTCACCACGTTCCTCGGCCGGCATCTGTCGGGGATGAACATCGGGGTGACGACGGAGCTGGCGATCGCCCGCGCGGTGGACTCGGGTGACCTCGACCCGGTCAGCGTGCACCCGCTGCCGGCGCAGCAGGCGCTGCTGGACGCGTTCGGGCACCTGGGCTTCGCGTTCAAGGCCGCGGACCTGGAGAAGGGGCACATCCGGGGGACGCGGCAGCGGCTGCCGTTCTACCAGGAGATCGAGTTCCGGGCGCCGCACCAGTACCGGGGGCTGAACCAGGTGGAGCTGACCTTCATCGCGGACGGCAACGAGATGGACGTGATCCTGGAGATGGACAAGAAGCCGGGGCTGTTCGGCGAGGGCAGCGACTCGTACCGGTCGTTCACGGTCGGTCTGCAGTCCTTCCAGGGCACCGACTGGGCGGCGTACCTGAATCAGTGGCTGGCGGAGGTCGGCGGCAAGCGCAACTGGTTCTAGGGATCTAGGCTCGGTGCGCAGAAGGCCGCGCCGGCGCAGCCCGGCCGCGGTCCCTAGCTGTTCTTGCGATCAGGAGGTGTCGAGGTGACCGAGCAGAAGCGGCGGCCGCTCCCCCACGAGTTCCATCCGCCGGTGCCGTCGTTCACGGTGGTGAGCGATGACGTGGCGCCGGGCGGGGTGTTGAAGGACGCGCAGGTGTACGCGGCCGGGAACACGTCACCGCACCTGCGGTGGGAGGGCTTCCCCGACGGGACGAAGAGTTTCGCCGTGACGTGCTACGACCCGGACGCGCCGACCGGCAGCGGTTTCTGGCACTGGTCGCTCATCGACATTCCCGCGTCCGTCACCGAGTTGCCCGCGGGCGCGGGCGGCGGGGACTTCAAGGGGCTGCCCGAGGGTGCGCTGCACGTCAGGAACGACTACGGGACGCGGGACTTCGGCGGGGCCGCGCCGCCGCCGGGGGACGGTTCGCACCGCTATGTCTTCACCGTGTACGCGGTGGACACCGAGAAGCTCGGGCCGGACGCGGACGCCTCGCCTGCCGTGATCGGTTTCAACCTCCGCTTCCACACGCTGGGCCGCGCCCAGCTGATCGGCGAGTACGAGGCACCGGCCGGTAGCTGACGGCCGGGCGTCCGCCGTGGCCGGCGGGCGCCCGTTAATTGCGTTGCGCCCCGGCGCCCTGAATCGCACAGTGGTACGTGTCTGGTGGTGGCCCACCATCACCAGGCAGCCGGTACCGCTGTAGCGGGGGCGGCGGGGCGTTGCGTCGTGGTGGTTCTCGCCCGCGCGATGCCGGCCGTCCGCCGGAACCAGGTGTTTCCCGCCCGGTGTCCACGCCGGCTGCCGTACGCTCCGGACGCTTCCGTTACGCACGGGGGGAAGCGTCCGGGGCGTTCGGCATTTTTCGCTGTCCACCCGCCCGGCCACCCTTCCGGGAGCCGCTCCCGTACCCCGTCGATCCCCTTTCCCCGCACGGTAATTGCGTTGTCCGCCGGTGGTCCGCGAGGCACAGTGGATCCACTTCGCCATGGGGCGGGGACGGATCCTTGGGGTGGGCGGAATGCGTGAGACTCTGGTGCTGAACGCGAGTTTCGAGCCGCTGTCGACGGTGTCGCTGCGGCGTGCCGTGGTGCTGGTCATGCAGGAGAAGGCCGTCGTCGAGCAGGCGCATCCCGGGCTGCGCATCCGCGCGGCGGCCGTCGAGGTTCCGGTTCCGCTGGTGATCAGGCTGCGCAGATACGTCCGGGTGCCCTTCCGACAACGGGCCCCGTGGTCGCGGCGGGGTGTGCTGGTGCGTGACCGACACCGGTGCGCGTACTGCGGTCGCCGGGCGAGCACGGTGGACCACATCGTGCCGCGGTCGCGCGGTGGTGGGGACACCTGGCTGAACACGGTCGCGGCCTGTGCGGAGGACAACGGCCGCAAGGCGGACCGGACTCCTGAGCAGGCGGGGATGCGGCTGCTGGCGCAGCCGTTCGAGCCGACGCCGGCGGACACGCTGCTGCTGGCGCTGGGGATCAGGGACAACGACGCGCTGCCGGGGTGGCTGGCGCTGCCGGCCTGATCCCGGTGGGGCGCGGACGGCGGCGGTCATCTGAGGACGAGCTGGACGATGGCCACGATGCCGACGGCGACGATGACGCCGCGCAGCGCCGCCGGCGGCAGCCGGCGGCCGATGCGGGCGCCGAAGATGCCGCCGAGGGTGGCTCCGGCGGCGATGAGGCCCACGGCGGCCCAGTTGAAGTCGGCGACGAAGAGGAAGAACACGGCGGCGATGCCGTTGACGAGCATGCCGAGGACGTTCTTGACGCCGTTGATCCGCTGCAGGTCGTCATGGAGCAGCAGCCCCATCAGCGACAGGTAGAGAACGCCCTGGGCGGCCCCGAAGTAACCGCCGTACATGCTGGCGAGGAACAGTCCGACGAGCAGCAGCGGGCCGCCGTCGGTGGGGACCTCGGTGCCCTCGCGTTCGCGGCGGGCCTTGATGGCGCGGGCGAGGCGGGGCTGCAGCACGACCAGGACCAGGGCCAGCCCGATCAGTACCGGGACGATCGCGTCGAACGCGTCGGACGGCAGGGTCAGCAGCAGGATCGCGCCGGCCAGGCCGCCGGCCAGCGCGGTGCTGCCGAGCCGGATGACGCGCCGGCGCTGGCCGCGCAGTTCACGGCGGTAGCCGATGGCACCGGTGAGCGAACCGGGTACCAGGCCGAGGGCGTTGGAGACGTTCGCGGTGATCGGCGGGAGGCCGACGGCGAGCAGTACCGGGAACGTGATGAGGGTGCCGGAGCCGACGATGGTGTTGATGGTGCCGGCGCCGATGCCCGCCGCGAAGACGGCGAGTGCCTCCCAGAACGTCACGCTGTACCCCTCGATGACCGGTGTCGGATGCACCGATCATGCCCGAGGGTCAGTCCTTGTCGAAGCGTGGGGTCTCGCGGCGCGGGATGGGGACGTCGCCGCCGCCCCCGTTGTTGCCGTTGGTGCCGCCGTTGTTCCCGCCGCCGGCACCGTTGGTCGGGGCGCCGGGCAGGTTCACGATGCCGCCGAGGCCCTTGAGCGCGTCATTGAGCTCGCTGGGGATGATCCAGAGCTTGTTGGCGTCGCCCTGCGCGATCTTCGGGAGCATCTGGAGGTACTGGTAGGCCAGCAGCTTCTGGTCCGGGTCGCCCGCGTGGATGGACTCGAAGACCGTACGGATGGCCTGGGCCTCACCTTCGGCGCGCAGCGCGGCGGCCTTGGCGTCACCTTCGGCGCGCAGGATGGAGGACTGCTTCTCACCTTCGGCGGTGAGGATCTGGGACTGCCGGATGCCCTCCGCGGTGAGGATCGCGGCGCGCTTGTCGCGGTCCGCGCGCATCTGCTTCTCCATCGAGTCCTGGATGGAGGTGGGCGGCTCGATCGCCTTGAGCTCGACGCGGTTGACGCGGATGCCCCATTTGCCGGTGGCCTCGTCCAGGACGCCGCGCAGCGCCGCGTTGATCTCCTCGCGGGAGGTCAGCGTCCGTTCCAGGTCCATGCCGCCGATGATGTTGCGGAGCGTGGTGACGGTGAGCTGCTCGATCGCCTGGATGTAGCTGGCGACTTCGTACGTCGCCGCGCGGGCGTCGGTGACCTGGTAGTAGATGACCGTGTCGATGTTGACGACCAGGTTGTCCTGGGTGATCACCGGCTGCGGCGGGAACGGCACGACCTGTTCACGGAGGTCGATGCGGTTGCGGATCGTGTCGATGAACGGAACGACGATGTTCAGGCCCGCGCTCAACGTCCGCGTGTAGCGGCCGAATCGTTCGACGATGGCGGCACTCGCCTGGGGGATGACCTGGACCGTCTTGATGAGCGCGACGAAGACGAGCACCACCAGGATGATCAGGACGATGATGATCGGCTGCATGTCCACTCCCGCGCCGTTTGCGGACGTACTACGACATGATCAATTCTCGCAGACCACTGCGGCGGTGCGCTCGGGTTCGGCGAATTCCCGGAGCACGACCGCGGCGGCCGTATCGGTCGGTCAGGCGTCCTCGGTCACATGACGACGGCGGTCGCGCCGTCGATCTCCACGACATCCACCTTCTCGCCCGGGTCGAAGCTCCGTTCCTCGTCGAGGGCGCGCGCCGACCAGATCTCTCCGGCG
Organism: Streptomyces sp. H39-C1; assembly: GCF_027158125.1. Classification (NCBI taxonomy): domain Bacteria; kingdom Bacillati; phylum Actinomycetota; class Actinomycetes; order Kitasatosporales; family Streptomycetaceae; genus Streptomyces; species Streptomyces sp. H39-C1. The sequence goes on along the minus strand of NZ_JAPVLS010000127.1, from coordinate 11,948 downwards.
AGCTTGATCCGTCCGCCGCCGCCGTCGACCCGTTCGAGGACGACGGCCTGCCGCCCCCTCAGCGCGTCGATGCCGGTACGCAGTTCGGGCCGCTGCGTCCGGTGCTTGTAGGCGATCGGGCGGACGACCGCGAGCAGTGCGACCGAGACGATCACGAAGACGATGACCTGGACGACGATGCCGCCGCCGAGCGCGGCGACGATCGCCCCCGCGACGGCGCCGACCGCGAACATCCCGAATTCGGGCATCGTCGTGATCACCAGCGGTATGCCGAGTCCTACGGCGGCGATCAGCCACCACACCCATGGGTCCACCTCCCCATCGTAGGGGGGCGGGGGTGATCTGTGACAGGCCTTCCGGGCGCGGGGGCGGGCGCGGGGAAGCACGAACGGGCGTTCCGCCGGGGGGTGTTACGTCCCGCTCCCCCCGGCCGGGCGGCGGATGGCTACGAGAGCGGCAGTCCTGCGGCGGTCCAGCGGTCGCCCCTGTGCTCGACGACGAGCGGGAGGCCGAAGCAGCGGGAGAGGTTGCGCGAGGTGAGTTCCAGCTCGACCGGGCCTGCGGCGACGACCTTGCCCTGGCGGATCATGAGGACATGGGTGAAGCCGGGGGCGATCTCTTCGACATGGTGGGTCACCATGATCATGGAGGGCGCGATCGGGTCGCGGGCGAGCCGGCCGAGGCGGCGTACCAGGTCCTCACGGCCGCCGAGGTCCAGGCCGGCCGCGGGCTCGTCGAGGAGCAGCAGCTCCGGGTCGGTCATCATGGCGCGGGCGATCAGGGTGCGCTTGCGCTCGCCCTCGGACAGGGTGCCGAACTTGCGGTCCAGGTAGTCGGACATGCCCAGCCGGTCGAGGAAGGCGCGGGCGCGGTCCTCGTCGACCTTCTCGTAACTCTCCCGCCAGTGCGCGGTCATGCCGTACGCGGCGGTGAGCACGGTCTGCAGGACGGTCTGGCCGCGCGGCATCTTGTCCGCCATGGCCGCGCCGGCCATGCCGATACGGGGGCGCAGTTCGAAGACGTCGACGCTGCCGAGCTTCTCGCCGAGCACCTGGACGGTGCCGGTGGTCGGGAAGAGATAGCTGGAGGCGACATTGAGCAGGGTGGTCTTTCCCGCGCCGTTCGGTCCGAGGATCACCCAGCGTTCGCCCTCGGCGACCGACCACGAGACCTGGTCCACCAGAGCCCGTCCGTCGCGGACCACCGATACGTCCACCAGCTCCAGCACATCGCTCATGAGCGCGTTGTCTCCCATTGCAGTTTCGGTTGTCACGGGCAGAGCCCCGAGGGAAAACCTACGCCACGCGTCGGGCGGTCCACTCCTTAGGCTGGGGGGATGCTTGATGAACCTCGATCAGGACGGCTGGCGGCGTGGGGAAATGCCCTACTTGCCGGACTTGCCGCACCGGATGATGTCGCCCAGGAGGTCCTGGGCGAGGACGCGGTCCACCGGATGACCGGACTGCCGGGCGAGACCGGCCCGGTCGGGCTGACGCTCGGCCTCGGCCGGCTGCGGGCGCTCGGTACGACCGGGCTGCGGGTCGCCCTGCCCGCGCCGGGACATCCGCTGGGTCTCAGCGGCCCGGCGGACTTCAACGCGCGGGCGCTGGCCGCGGGCGAGGCCGTGATCGCGGTCGGCGGCCCGGCGCTCGGCCTCGTACCCGAGGTGAGCGAGGCCGGGCCGCGCGGCGATGTGCATGTGGAGGTGGAGTGGAAGTGCCTGGAGGTGCGGCAGGGCCCACCGGCCGATGTGCCCTCGCTCGGCGAGGCCGAGCGGGAGCTGGCCGAGGCGCTGCGGGACACCACCGAGGCGCTGACCCGGCTGGACGTGGCGGGGGCGGGGCCGGCCGCGCAGGCCGCCCTGGACGCGTACCGGGCGCGTGCGGAGCGCGGCCGTGATCTGCTGGCGCCCGGCTATCCGCCGCGGGCGGTGCGGGTGCTGGCGCTGGCGCAGCGGGTCGGCGCCCTGGTCGCCATCGCCTCCGACGGGCACGGGGGCGCGGTGAGCGCGTCGGAGATCGCCGCGCGGGCGGAGCTGCTGCGGCCGGTGGAGCGCACCGCGCGGCGGGCGCAGGTGGCGGCGTACAACGCGTACGTGGAGGAGTCGGAGCGCCGGGCCTGAGCCGCACCGGGATGACGCGGAAGGCCCCGCGGTCCGCCGGTGTCACCGGGGGGACGCGGGGCCTTCACGGTCATACGGGGCAGGTCAGCCGATGTTCGACGACGCGTTGCCGAACGCCGGGTTGAGCAGACCGATCACGTTGACGGTGTTGCCCGTCACGTTGACCGGGACGTGCACCGGCACCTGGAGCAGGTTGCCGGACAGCACGCCCGGGGAGTCGGTGGCGGAGCCACAGGCATCGGCGCTCGCGAACGCGGAACCGGCGGAGACACCCGCGGCGATTCCGGTGACGGCGATGACCAGGGCGGCCTTTTTGGCAGTGTTCATGGGAAACGATCCTCCTGTTGCGGTACGGCCCAGCCGCGGGCCGCACGGTGAAGAACGCCCGGCCCGGCCGGATGACACGGGCGCGGACCGGAAACGTCCGAAGGGATCACCGGATCGAACGCGCGGGGATTCGATCGAACGCAGCGGCCCCGGAGGCGGTGCCTCCGGGGCCGGTCGTCGCGGCGGAGCCGCGGGGGGACTACTGGTTGACGCACTCGTTCCCGAACACCGGGTTCAGGAGACCGATCACGTTCACGGTGTTGCCGCAGACGTTGACCGGGACGTGCACGGGAACCTGGAGCAGGTTGCCGGAGAGAACGCCGGGCGAGCCCTCGGCCACGCCGTGGGCCTCGGCGCCGCTGTGGGCGGAGGCGACACCGGCTCCGGCCATGGCGAGCCCGCCCGCGACGAAGGTGACAGCCGCGGCGGTCTTCAGGATCTTCACTTCGAACTTCCTCCTTGCAGGGTGCACCGCGACCAGCCGCCGCGGTACTCCCTACAGAACGGGTCACAGGCGGTCAGGATGCGCCACCGGCCCCACATCCACCCGTCGGAATGAATCCGATACCGGAACACACCGGTCCGGTATGGCCCGTCAGGCCTCCGGAGGTGCCCCGATGCCGTGCCTGACCGCCCACAGCGCGGCCTGGGTGCGGTCCGAGACATCGAGCTTCATCAGGATGTTCGAGACATGGGTCTTCACAGTCTTCTCCGAGAGCACCAGCGCGCGGGCGATCTCCCGGTTGGAGCGCCCGTCGGCGATCAGCGTCAGCACCTCGCGCTCCCGTTCGGTGAGGGCGTTGCCCCGTCCCTGGCCGCCGCCGGGGAACTCCTGGGAGAGCAGGGCGTCGGCCACCTCGGGCTGGAGCAGCACATGGCCGGCGTGCACGGAGCGGATGGCGCCGGCCAGCGCCTCGGGGTCCACGTCCTTGTACACATAGCCGGCCGCGCCGGCCCGCAGGGCGGGCACGATGGTGCGCTGCTCGGTGAAGCTGGTGACGATGAGCACCCGGGCCGGGTTGCCGAGCTCGCGCAGCTTGCGCAGCGCGGAGATGCCGTCGGCGCCGGGCATCTTGATGTCCATCAGGATCACGTCGGGGCGCAGTTCCCCGGCGCGGGCCACGCCCTCGTCGCCGTCCCCCGCCTCCCCGACGACGTCGATGTCGCCCTGGACCTCCAGGAAGGTCCGCAGCCCGCGGCGCACCACCTGGTGGTCGTCGACGAGCAATACGCGGATGCGGGCCTGCCGCTCTGACTCAGCCACCGGGCACCTCCATCTCGATGACGGTGCCCTTGCCGGGCGCCGATTCCACTGTCAGGTGTCCGCCCACGCCGCTCGCCCGGTCCCGCATCGAGACCAGGCCCAGATGGCGTCCGGCGCGGCGCACCGCGGACGGTTCGAAGCCGCTGCCGTCGTCGCGGACCCGCAGCACCGCTCCCTTGCCCCGGCCGGTGAGGCAGACGGTCACGGTCCCGGCGTCCGCGTGCCGCAGTGCGTTGTGCAGCGCCTCCTGCGCGACCCGCAGCAGCGCTTCCTCCTGGGCGGCGGGCAGCGCCTTGACCTGGCAGGACGTAAAGGTGACATGGGCCGCGTGGGCCCGGTCGAGCACCTCGGCCTGGGTCCGCAGGGTCGCGACGAGGCCGTCCTCGTCCAGTCCCGCGGGCCGCAGCTCGACGACGACGGCGCGCAGCTCGTCGGCGGCCTCGGCGGCGAGCGCCGCCACATGCTTCAGCTCCTCCTTGGCGCGCGCCGGGTCGCGGTCGACCAGGGCGGCCGCGGCCTGTGCGGTGAGGCGCAGCGAGAAGAGCTTCTGGGAGACCGCGTCGTGCAGCTCGTGGGCGATGCGCGCCCGCTCCCCCGCCAGGGTGAGTTCGCGGCTGCGCTCGTAGAGGCGGGCGTTGGTGAGGGCGATGGCGGCGTGGGCGGCCAGGGTCCGCAGCAGCGTCTCGTCCTCCTGGGTGAAGGCGCAGTCGGTGGCGGGCCCGGTTCTGGGGCCCACCTTGTTGGCCAGGAAGATCGCGCCGAGGATCTCCTCGCCGTCGACGACCGGCATCCCGATGAAGTCGGTCATGTCCGGGTGGGCGCGCGGCCAGCCCCCGAAGGAGTCGGACTGCGTGACGTCCGCGAGCCGCTGCGGGGTCGCCTCGTGGAGCATCGCGGCGAGGATGCCGTGCTGGCGGGGCAGCGGGCCGATCGCCTTCCACTGCTCGTCGCTCACCCCGTCGACGACGAACTGGGCGAACCCGCCGTGATCGTCGGGCACCCCGAGCGCGGCGTACTCGGCGTCGAGCAGCTCGCGGGCGGACGCGACGATCGTCTGCAGCACCTCGCGCACCTCCAAGTGCCGGCTCATCGCGAGGACCGCGTCGCTGACCGCTTCGATTCCGCCTCTGGGCGACCGGTTGGACATGTCGTCAACCTACCGGCGCCGCGGCCCCGGCGGATCGGGCCGGGGACCTAGGGCAAAGTGCCCCCCGACGTGCGGCGGACGGCCGAGGCGCCGGACGCGGCGGCGTTCCTACGGTGAAGGGAGCCGCTGGACGACGGGTCCTGCGGCGGCTCGGAAAGCCACAAGGAGGAGCAGCGTGAAACGCTTCACTGCAAGGGTGGTGGCGGGTGACGGGCCGGCGATGCCGGTAGCGATCATCACGGGGGCTTCGCGGGGACTGGGCCGTGCCCTGGCCGGGGCGCTCGCCCGGCGTGGCTGGGACCTGGTGCTCGACGGCCGGTCCGAGGGGGTGCTGAAGACGGCGGCGGCGGAGCTGGAGCGGGAGGGCCCCGGACGGGTGGCGGCCGTGCCGGGCGATGTCACCGACGCCGCCCACCGGACCGCGCTCGTCGCGGCGGCCCGCGCGTTCGGCGGCGTCGATCTGCTGGTGAACAACGCGAGCGCGCTGGGTGCCGAGCCGCTGGTGGCCCTGGCGGAGCTTCCGGTGGACGGGCTGCGCGCCGCACTGGAGACGAATGTGGTGGCGCCGCTGGCGCTGGTGCGGGAGGCACTGCCCCTGCTGCGGGCGGCGGGCGGCGCGGTGCTGAACATCAGCTCCGACGCGGCCGTGGAGGCGTACGCGACGTGGGGCGGCTACGGGGCGAGCAAGGCCGCGCTGGAGCAGCTGTCCGCGGTGCTGGCCGTGGAGGAGCCGGGGCTGCGGGTGTGGTGGGTGGATCCGGGCGATCTGCGGACCGAGCTGTACACGGCGGCCGTCCCGGACGACGACCCGTCGGACCGGCTGCTGCCGGCGGACGTCGCCCCGGCCTTCCTGCGGCTGCTCGACGAGGAGGCGCCCAGCGGGCGCTACACCGCTCCGGCGCTGCTGGAAGCACGGTGACCACGATGGAGGGCCTGCGGGGGTTGCGGGTACCGCCCGAGCTGTCGGCGCGGGCGCCGGCCGGGCAGCGGGACGGCGTACGGCTGCTGGTCGGGCGGGCGGCGGCGGGCGAGGTGTCGCACCACGCCTTCCGGGAGCTTCCGGGGTTGCTGCGGGCGGGTGACGTCCTGGTGGTGAACACCTCGCGGACGCTGCCCGCGGCGGTCGGCGGGCGGCTCGGCCTGGAACCGGTGACCGTGCACTTCTCGACCCGCCAGGACTGGGGGCACCCCCGGCCGGAGGTTGGGGGACACTGGGCCGTGGAGGTCAGGACGCCCGACGGGCGCGGCACGACCGTGCCGCGGGCCGGCGGACCGGCCGGGGCGGTCGTGGAGCTGCCGGACGGCGAACGGCTGGTGCTGGAGGAGCCGCTGTCGCCGCGCGGGGACCGGCTGTGGCTGGCCCGGCCGTCGATGGCGGACACCGCCGGCTATCTGCACGGTCACGGGCGGCCGATCCGGTACGGCTACACCGAGCGGGACCAGCCGCTCGCCGAGTATCAGACGGTGTTCTCGGTGCCGTCCCCCGACGGTCTCGGCTCGGCGGAGATGCCGAGCGCCGGCCGGCCGTTCACCACCGGGATCGTGACATCCCTGGTCAGCAGGGGTGTGCAGATCGCACCGATCGTCCTGCACACCGGGGTCTCCTCGGCCGAGACGCATGAACCGCCGTACCCGGAGTGGTTCGAGGTGTCGCCGAGCACCGCGGGGCAGGTGAACGCCGCCCGCAGCGGTGGGGGCCGGGTCGTGGCGGTCGGTACGACGGCCGTACGGGCGCTGGAGTCGGCGGCGGACGGCCGGGGCACGGTCCGTGCCGCGCGCGGCTGGACGGATCTGGTGTTGACCCCGGAACACGGGGTACACGCCGTGGACGGGCTGCTGACCGGGCTGCACGAGCCGGCGGCCTCCCATCTGCTGATGCTGGAGGCGGTGGCGGGCGCTCCCCTGCTGGAGCGGGTCTACGCGGAAGCCGTGCGCGGCGGCTATCTGTGGCACGAGTTCGGCGACGTGAACCTGCTGCTCCCGTAGGCGTTTCGGGGGTGCTTCCGGCGCCGTTCCCGGGCACGCTTCGAGGACCCCTGAAAAGCCGTCACCGTGCGCACCCCCGTCATGACGATCCGTCGATGGCGGGGGTGGTGCCGTGTGACCTGCCCGATAGGACGTACGTCACTTACGAAGCCGGGTAGTGGACCCGGATGGTGCCCACGGCGCGTAAGGGGCCCGTAAACACGCCCTGCCGTTCCACCCGCAACTACGACTTTCGTTAGTAATCGACCTCTTTGCCCTGCGGTTTTTACCCAGCTATCAATGCCGGAGTCCGCAATTGGAAGAGGTAACTCCCCCATGCAGCTCCCGACGCTCCCGAAGCTCGGCCGCCTGAACAAGGTGCATTCGTTCGCCGTAGCAGGCACCGCAACCGCCGCTCTGACGGTTCTGGCCATCACCGCTGGTGTCCAGGGATCCGACGGAACGGCCCTCGCCGCCGGCGAGCCCTCCAACATCGCTGTGGTCAGCACCGCCGGACCGCAGAGCATTACCGACCAGGCCGGCGCCGCTTCGCAGCACGCCGCAGCCGAGGCCGCGGCCAAGAAGAAGGCGGCCGACACGGCCGCCGCGGCCGCGAAGAAGAAGGCGGCCGACGAGGCCGCGAAGAAGAAGGCCGCTGACGAGGCCGCGAAGAAGAAGGCCGCTGACGAGGCCGCCAAGCGCAAGAAGGCGGAGCAGGCCGCGAACCGCTCCAAGGAGCGCAAGGCCCTCGCCGCCAAGCCGAAGCCCGCGACCAAGGCTCCGGCCCCGGCCGCCGTCTCGTACTCGAACGACCTCGACGGCTGGATCAAGGAGTCGCTGTCGGTCATGGCCGCCCACAACATCCCGGGCAGCTACGACGGCATCTACCGCAACATCATGCGCGAGTCGTCCGGGAACCCGCAGGCCATCAACCTGACGGACTCCAACGCCGCCGCCGGCATACCGTCCAAGGGCCTGCTGCAGGTCATCGACCCGACGTTCCAGGCGTACCACGTGTCCGGTACCTCCATGGACATCTACGACCCGGTCGCCAACATCACCGCCGCGTGCAACTACGCGGCCGCGAACTACGGCTCGATCGACAACGTCGACTCGGCCTACTGAGCACCGGTCCACCACGCCGAAGGGCGGCCGCACCCCCAGGGGTACGGCCGCCCTTCGGCGTTGTCGGTCCCGCGCGCTACTTGCGCATGACCTCCGGCTCGTGGCGGCGCAGCAGCCGCGCGACCACGACACCGCAGATGACACCGAGCACGACCAGCACGCCCATGTCGACGATCCACTGGGCCGCGGTGTGCTCCCAGAGCTGGTCCGGGTTGGCCGCGTCCCACGGCATGAGGACGTTCAGCTGGGCGGTGGTGCCCAGGGCCGAGACGGCCCAGCGGGCCGGCATCAGCCAGGCGAACTGCTCCACGCCGATCGAGTCGTAGAGCTGGAACAGCACCCCGGTGAAGACGACCTGGACGATCGCGAACATCACCAGCAGCGGCATGGTCTTCTCGGCGGTCTTCACCAGGGCCGAGATGATCAGGCCGAACATCATCGAGGTGAAGCCGAGCGCGATGACGGCCAGCGTCATCTCGATCGCCGGTGAGCTCTTGAAGATCACGCCCTCGGTGGGCATGGCCCGCGGCGCGAAGCCGATGCCGCAGATGATGACGCCCTGCAGGGCCGTGATCAGACCCAGCACGATGACCTTGGACATCAGGTACGCGGAGCGGGAGAGGCCGGTGGCCCGTTCCCGTTCGTAGATCACCCGTTCCTTGATCAGTTCTCGTACCGAGTTGGCGGCGCCCGAGAAGCAGGCGCCCACCGCGAGGATCAGCAGGATCGTGCCCGCGTCCTTGTTGACCAGGTGGGCCTTGAGCGGACCCGGGCCCAGACCGCTGTCGGCCGGGATGACGACGCTGACCACACCCAGCACCGCGGGCAGGATGAACATCAGCCCGATGAAGCCGCGGTCGGAAGCGATCACCGACAGATAGCGGCGTACCAGCGTGAACAGCTGGGAACCCCAGCTCTGCGGCTTCGGCGGCCGGGTGGCCAGCTGCGGGACGACCGCCGCGGCCTGCGGGGCGGCGTCCAGGTCGGCCGCGTACATCTGGTAGTGCTGCGAGCCGTGCCAACGGCCCGACCAGTCGTAGTCGCGGTAGTTCTCAAACGCCGAGAAGACATCGGCCCAGGTCTCGTAACCGAAGAAGTTGAGCGCTTCCTCCGGCGGGCCGAAGTAGGCGACCGAGCCGCCCGGCGCCATCACCAGCAGCTTGTCGCACAGCGCCAGCTCGGCCACCGAGTGGGTGACCACCAGGACGGTGCGGCCGTCGTCGGCCAGACCGCGCAGCAGCTTCATGACGTCGCGGTCCATACCCGGGTCGAGGCCGGAGGTCGGCTCGTCCAGGAAGATCAGCGACGGCTTGGTGAGCAGCTCCAGCGCGACGGAGACCCGCTTGCGCTGACCGCCCGAGAGGGAGGTGATGCGCTTGTCCGCGTGGATGTCGAGCTTGAGCTCCTGCAGGACCTCCTGGATCCGGTGGTTGCGCTCGTCGGTCGCGGTGTCACCGGGGAACCGGAGCTTGGCCGCGTACCGCAGTGCTTTGCGGACCGTCAGCTCCTTGTGCAGGATGTCGTCCTGCGGGACCAGACCGATGCGCTGGCGCAGCTCGGCGAACTGCTTGTACAGGTTTCGGTTGTCGTACAGCACCTCGCCCTGGTCGGCCGGGCGGTAGCCGGTCAGCGCACGCAGCAGCGTGGACTTGCCGGAACCGGACGGGCCGATCACCCCGATCAGCGACTTCTCCGGGACACCGAAGGAGACGTCCTTGAGGATCGTCTTCGTGGTGTTGCCCTGCGGGACCGTGACGGTCAGCCGCCGGGCCGAGAAGGAGACCTCACCGGTGTCGACGAACTCCTCGAGCCGGTCGCCGGCCAGTCGGAAGGTCGAGTGGCCGACGCCGACGATGTCGTTCGGGCCCAGCAGATGGCGCTGGATCGCCTGGCCGTTGACGTAGGTGCCGTTGTGGCTGCCCAGGTCGACGATCTCGAAGCGGCCGTCCGGGTGCGCCTTGAACTCGGCGTGGAACCGGGAGACCTGGAGGTCGGAGACGACCAGGTCGTTCTCCAGCGCACGGCCGATCTTCGTGACCTGGTTGATCGAGAAGTGGTGCATCGTGGTCGGGCTGCGGTGCTGCTGCCCGCCCTGCGGTTGCTGCGGCTGCTGCGGCCAGCCCTGCTGCTGCGGAACCTGCGCCGGCGGCTGCTGGTTCCAGCCACCCTGCTGCGGCTGCTGCGGCTGGACGGGCGGCCGGTGCGGCTGCTGCACCGGCGGGGCCTGCCGTGCGGCAGGTGCCTGGTGCGGCTGCGCCAGCGACGTCTCCGCACTGTAGAGATCGGCGCTGACCTGCTGGCCGCCGCTGAAGTTGAGACGGGGGCCGTCGGTCGCGTTGCCGAGGTTCACGGCGGAGCCCGGTCCGACCTCCATCTGGTGGATGCGCTGGCCCTGGACATAGGTGCCGTTGGTGCTGCCGAGATCCTCGACGATCCAACTGCGTTCGCCCCAGCGGATGGTGGCATGCCGCCAGGAGACTCTGGCGTCGTCGAACACCATGTCTCCCTGCGGATCCCGCCCGAGGCTGTACGACCTGGATGGGTCGAGCGTCCAGGTTTGACCGTTCAATTCGAGTACGAGTTCAGGCACCCCAAGCCCCAAAAGTTGTCCCCCGGTATTTCCCCATGCGGGGAGTCTAGGGATTGCGAACATCGGGAGGAACTATTTCAGGCCCGGCAGCCGAACCGGAACCCGCCCTCCGATAAGTACGCCCGCCGGCAGCGTTGACTGCGCCCAAATGCCACCGGAGAGTAGTAACCGCCCAAGGAAACGACCTCGGGGGGCCGGGATGACCGCTAGGACCACGCCCTGGGTGAGCGTACTGCTCTCCGCCATCGCGTCCGTGAGTTGGGCGTTTCTGGCCATGACGGGCACCGCCGCGCTCGGTCTGCATCTGCTCGGGGCGGACACCGCGGGTTCACTCGGACCGATGACGGCCGCGGTGGTCGCGATGGCCGCGGGCGGCCGGGTCCGACCGTCGGGCGACGTCGCCGTGTTCGGGATGGACAGCGCCGGGACCCAGGGCGCCGTCGGCGTCATGCCGTTGGGCGTCGCCCTGGTGGGCGCGTTGCTGCTGGTGTGGGTCTTCCTGCGGTCGTTACGCAAGGCCGGGACGGTCGTCTCCGCCGGTGAGCTGGCCGCCCGGGTGATCGCGGTCGCGGTGTTCTTCACCGCGGTACTCGGCGGACTCGCCTGGGCCGGCCAGGACACCATCGCCATCGACGGCGCCTCGCTCGGCGCCCCCCAGGCCGGCGGCATCCTGGACAAGCTGCCCGGTATCGGGGACATCGGGGGCGGCGGACTCTCCGACGGCCTGCAGGGTCTGATCAAGTCCAAGACGTCGGTCGGCTTCCATGTCGACACCGTGCCCACCCTGCTGCGCGGCCTGGTGTGGGTGCTGTTGGTACTGCTGATCGCGCTGCTCGCCTCGCGTCGTACGCCGTTGCCGCCGGGCTGGCAGGGTGTGCACCGGGTGGTGCGGCCCGCCGTCTCCGCGCTGTGCGGCGTTCTGGTGCTCGCCGTGGTGGCGGGGTTCGCCGCCGCCGGGTACGCGGCGGTCACCGGCGACGAGCCGGGCCGGATCATGGGCGCCGCGCTCCTCGGCGCGCCCAACGGGGTCTGGCTGGCGCTGCCGCTGGGCCTGTTCGTCCAGTGGAAGGGCGTCGCGACCGGGGAGCTCGCGAAGGTGCTGCCCGATCCCCTCGACCGCTTGCTGAGCAACGGGGTCAAGGAGCCCATCACGCTCGGCCGGCTCGCCGAGCTGGACGACCGGGTCTGGCTGCTGCCGGTCGCGGTGGCGCTGATGATGCTGACCGCCGGGGCCCTCACCGCGACCCGCACCCCGCTCGGGACCGGGTCGCGCGCCGGATACGCGGGGCGCTGCGCGCTGCGGCTGGGGGTCGCGTCGGCCGTCGCGCTCCCGCTGCTGGTGTGGCTGACCGGGGTCTCGGTGAACGCGAACCTGTCGGTCTTCGGCTTCGACGCCGTCGGGGCCGGG
>NZ_JAPVLS010000126.1:0-19139 GCF_027158125.1 Streptomyces sp. H39-C1 | reverse complement strand
CCCCCGGAAGCGGACCGCGTCCACCACACCGTCGAGCACGGCCTGACGCAGATCCCCCCGCTCGGGCAGCACGGCACTCGCGGGGTCGGCGAGCAGCGTCTCGGGGTCCGGGAGGTCCATCCGGTCCAGGCTCGCCAGCAGCTCCAGCCCCGGACCGTCTCCCACGGTGCCTCTGACCAGCAGGGAGAGCACCTCCCGGGAGGAGCCGGCCGCGGTCGCGAAGGCGATGAGGCACAGCGTCATCTCCCAGCTCCGGGGAGACGGCCAGGCACCGCCGCGGCGCGTCTCACTGCTGGGCAGCCGGTGCACGAGCGCGGGGCGGACGGACAGCAGCCCGCACACCGCGCGACGGGCGAAGTCCACCGCCACCGGCAGCCTGTCCGGGTCGAGCAGCGGCAGGGTCGCCCGGGGCCAGGTCCCGCCCAGGCCGCGCACCACGACCTCGTGGTCGTGCGTCCACTGAAGGTGGACGAAACGGTTGGCCAGCGGCGGGCTCAGCTCCCAGCCGTCCGCGGCCGAGGAGCGCGGGTTGGCGGCGGCCACGATCCGGACCCCGGGAGGCAGTTGCAGGGAGCCGATCCGCCGTTCCAGCACCAGGCGGAGCAGCGCGGCCTGGACGGCCGGCGGCGCGGTGGACAGTTCGTCCAGGAACAGCAGCCCCCGACCGGCCCGTACCAGCCGCACGGCCCAGTCCGGCGGGGCCATCGGGACCCCCTGCTCCGCGGGATCGTCTCCGATGACCGGCAGGCCGGAGAAGTCCGACGGCTCGTGCACGCTGGCGATCACCGTGGTCAGTGGCAGGTCCAGAGCCGCGGCGAGCTGCGTGAGAGCCGCGGTCTTGCCGATACCCGGCTCGCCCCACAGGAGGACGGGCAGGTCGGCGGCGACAGCAAGGGTCAGGGCCTCCAGTTGGTTGTCGGGGCGCGGTTCGGTCGTCGCGTTGCGCAGCAACGTCAGCAGGTCGCCGGCGACATCGAGTTGGGGGGCGCGAACCGGGTCGGAAAGGGTGTCGGGGGCAGCGAACGGAGTGCATGTGGGCATGTTTGATCACCTTTGGGTTCGTGAGGGGTCGAGCGGGGGGCAGGGGAGGGCGATCCCCGAGGTCAGCGGAGCGTCATGTGGCGCGGGTGGGAGCGGCTGTCGCGGGGACGCAGACGATCCGGGGAATTCGGGGGGATGCGGCCGGGTCCGGGGCCGATCAACCCCGACCGGTACAGCCCGTAGGTGATCCGCCGCTGCGCCGCCGTCTCCAGTTCGTCGCGCAGCGCACCGGCGCGTAGCAGCGCGTCGGGGCCCAACAGGCCCTCGACGACGGCCAGCGCACCGGCGGTGTCGCCGTGGTCCAGGCGTTCGCGGACTCCGGTGAGGCAGTCAGGACGGCGGTGCGCCGCATCGATGGCCTGCAGACAGGGAAGCGGAGTGCCGGTCAGAGCGACCAGCAGTTCCTCCCGCCGGATCTCTGCCGGGTCGTGGTCCAGTGGGGCCAGTACCCCGTCGACCAGGGCGATCCGGTGCTGAGCTCCCCGGCACTGCACGAGGCGCGGCTGTCCTGGCCGGTGCGGAGACGGGGACGGACCGGCCGGCGCATGATCCGGTACCAGCGCCGAGGCGACCAGCGGATGCAGCCGGTCGACGTCGATCGAACCGGTGCGGATCAGTTCCAGGTCGGGTGGCACCCAGGCCGCCGCGTCGGGCAGGACCGGCAGCGCGGGATCCCCGCCATCCATGGTCGCCGCCGCGATCCGCAGCGTGGGTGGCCCGCCTCCGTCCCTGTCGGCGACGAGGTCCAGGACCAGCCGATGCCGGGCCCCGAACCGCACGGCGACGGGACCGGTCGGCCGCCGCTCGGCGTGGAGCAGGATGCCGGCCTCGGCAGCCCACCGGTCAACAGCGCAGTGGCGCCCCGGTGGTACTACCGACAGCAGCTCGGTCCCCAGGAGCTGAGTTCCCGGCTGCTCAACGCCGGTCAACTCCGCGTCCATCACGGCGGGTTCGGGCGCGGGGTGGCCGTCGGCGGTCCACCGATCGGCCCCGGACCGGATCCACAGTTCACCGGTCCTGCGCGCGTCCCACAGGTGGCGGTGCAGATCGAGGCGGAACCGCCGGTTGGGATGGGGATGCGGATGGCGGGCGGTGCCGGCCTCGGAGTGGGTTCCGTCCCACAGCGCGAGGCTGATCCGCTGACCCGCGTCCGCCCAGGCCGGCGGAGTCCGGGCCACGAGGTGCAGCGGCCTTGCGCCGTCACGCCCCGCGTCGTCGTACCGAGCCAGGGCCATGGTCAGGCCCGGGCGCAGCAGCCCGTTGGGAGCGATGCGCGGCATGTGCCAGCGCAGCAGGTCGGGCACCAGATGGCGGAGGTCGGCCCGGAGTTGGGACGCGATGGCGTGGCCGTACGTACGTGCCACGGAACGCAGACGGAGATCGACGTCGATGCCTGCGGCAGCGCAGGCCCCTGCCCAGTCCCCGGCACGGCGGCGGGCGGTCGCAGTCTCGATCATGGACGGCGGCACGGCGAACTCACGCACGCGCAGCCAGAAGGAAAGGCGGGAATCCCTGTTCGCGGTCTCAGTGAGCATCAGCACTCACCTTGCGCGGACGGGTCCCCCAATCTGTGAACAGAGTGAGTCATCATCGCGGTGATCGTAGCGCTCCTGACGACGATCTGCCAGCTCCTTCCGGTCCGGGCCGACGCGCGGTCGGCTGATGTGACAGCGGCCCCGGCGCCCCTCGCGCATCCGCGAGGGGCCCCGAGGCCGGCGTTCACGTCAGGTCACCGCCACCGGGTCATGGGTAGGCGACCACGTTGCTGGGAGTGGTGTTCGAGGCGGTCAACGCCCCTGTGTCGTTGATGACATGGGTGATGGTGCCCACGCCGCCGAGCGACACGGTCAGCGCGTCATGGAACCGCACGCCCGGGGTGTTGGGAACCTCGAAGGCGTGGTAGCTGTTCACCGCCGGATTGACGTTGAAGTAGCAGTAGCTGCCGAGTCCCCACGCCTCGTGCGTGGTGACACCCGCACCCACCTTGTACGCGGCGTACCCGTTGACTCCCGCCGCGCTCATCCACGCGCCCTGGTTCGGCACGTCGTACGGCATCTCGTTCTGGAAGAAGATCGTCTTGCCGTTCTGGCCGTTCCAGATGACCTCGTGCTTCTGGTAGTGCTCGACGAACAGTCCGGTCGCCAGGACGCTGCCACCGTTGACGATCACGCCGGTGTCCGCCGTGTTGGTCGTCCAGCCGATGGTGCCGGCGTTGCCGTGGTCGGCCCGCCAGGCCCAGATGTGGTCGATGATCGTGTTGTTGCTGTTGACGATCAGGCTGGTCGTGGCCTTGCCGGCGATCTGGCCGCCGATCCGGAAGAACACGTCCTGGATGGTCGTCGGGTTGCCCGCGTGGTTGGCGGACGATCCGGCCGGCCCGACGGTCAGCAGCGCCGCCGAGTTGGTGGTGCCGGCGTCGATCAGCAGGCCCTTGAGCCGGACACCGTCCACGTCGGCGACCTGGATCGCGTCGACGCCGTTGTCCGGAACGAAGGTCGGGTAGCCGATGCCGAGGACGACGGTGTTGGCACGGTTGATGTTGAGCGTCTGGTTCAGGTGGTAGACGCCCGGGGTGACGAACAGGTTGCAGCCCTGCGAGAGCGCGTTGTTGATGGTCGCGGCGGTGTCGCCCGCCTTGACCACGTAGAACTGGCTCATCGGCTGCGAGGTGCCGGGAGTGCTGCCGTTCGCCCAGCTCGCGCCGGAGGCGTTGGTCCGCAGCGACGGGAGGAACACCCGGTACTTGCCGGTGCCGTCGACGTACAGGTACGGCACGTCACGGGAGACGGGGGTGGTGGCCAGCGTCGTCTCGGGCGGGTTGGGGAAGGTGTTCGCCGGAGCGCCGGTGGTGCCGGAGAAGACCATGTTCCACACGCCGCCGGCCCAGCTGCCCAGGTTGCTGTCCCGGGTGTACCACTGCTGCTGCGAGATGGACGCGGCCTGGCCGCTGACCTTGGTGTCGGCGACATAGCCGCCGCTCGCCCAGCCGTAGCTGGCCGGGTAGAGCTGCAGATCGCCGTGGACGTCGATGCGGCGGAACGGGGCGGCCTGGGCGACGGCCCAGCGGTTGCCGCCGACCGGGTTGATCGCCAGGTTCTCGGCCGAACGCCAGAAGTTCTGCGTCGCATTGCCCGCGTCGGAGGCGTTGAAGGCGTCCACGGTGACGTGACCGTTGATCGTCACGTCGTCCGGGTTCTGCCCGAGACCGGCCACCGAGGTGTAGAAGCCGACGTTGTCGTTGACGGCGTACGTGCCCGGCTTGAAGAGCTGTGCCACGCGGTTCGAGCTGAACTGCGCGGTGTTGGTGTCCTTCATCTGGGCGAACTGCGCGTCGAGCTGCGCCTGGATGGTGGCGCTGGACATGCTCGGGTCGTAGATGTGGACGTTCGGGCCGAAGTTCGGCGTGTCCGACTGCGTGGGGCAGCCGGCCGATGCGCCGATCGTGTAGGTCGCGCTGGCCACGGCCGAGTCGGTGAGGCCGGACTTGACGGCGATGGCCTTGACGGTGGTGGTGGCCGTGACACTGATCGGCGCGCTGTACAGCGTGGACGCGGCGGTGGGGGTGGAGCCGTCACGGGTGTAGTGGATGCTCGCGCCGGCGGTCGCGTCCGCGACCGTCACGCTCTGGGCCGACGTGTAGCTGCCGCCCGCCGGATTGAAGGTCGGTGTGGCCACCGAGCCGGTGCCGCCACCGCCCTGGGTGTACGTGAAGTGGGGCGTGTCGTACTGCGGCCCGCTCTTCTCGTAGGTGAACCAGTACTCCAGGACCGACCCGTTGGTGAGTGAGCTCACGGTCTGGGTCCAGGTGCCCGCGCTGTTGGCCATACGGACGTTCTGCTGGCCGGCGCTGTTGACGAGGTAGTGCACATCGACGTAGAGCGCGGCCGTGGTGGGTGTGAAGGAGATCTGCGCCTGCGTCGCGTTCAGTTGCGTGACGCTCTGGGTGTAGTCGGCCGCGGCAGCCGAGGCGGGACCGGCGAGCTGGCTGAGGCCGAGCAGCCCGGTCAGCACGAGCACGAGCGCACTCAGGAAAGCGACGCTGCGCTGGTGGAGACGTGGTGGCGGACGCATGCGGCCGGGAAGGGCGGTGCTGCGCATGGGTGGGGGGTCCTTTCGCCTGGTTTCGTGAAGTGAACACCGAGTCGGCGCGGAAGAAAGGTGAAGATGGTCTCGAAACTGCGGATTAGAGTTACGTGAGACCAATTAGCCTTTGATTCAAGCTATTGAAAACGCTCTCAATCTACGGATCGCCGAGACACTGGATCTGTTTAGGCAGTGTTAAGTGGCAGCGGCGAGCCGTCAAGACGATGCGCAGAATTCAACTCTTGAACGCCAACTCCGGCGAGGTGGGCCAATGTTCGGCCGCGGGCGTCATCACTTCACGGGTCGGGCGAGGGAGCTCAGGACCCACCGGTCGGTTCGAGGCGGATCAGGATCCGCCGGTGGGGCCGAGGGGGATGAGGACCCGACGGTCGGTTCGAGAGAGCTCAGGACCCGCCGGCCAGAACTCGCAGCAGGCGTGCCACCTCCACCGCGACCGCGTCGCGGGCCGGGCCGAGGTACTTGCGGGTGTCGGAGACACCGGGATCGGCGTCGAGGTACGTCCGGACCGCCCGGGTGAACGTCTTGTTGAGGTGGGTGGAGATATTGACCTTCGTCATGCCCGCCGCCACCGCCCGGATGAGGTCCGCGTCGCCGACTCCGGACGAGCCGTGCAGGACGAGCGGGACGCTGACGGCGTCGCGCAGCCGGGTGATCAGCTCGAAGTCGAGGACGGCGTCGCGGGTGTGCATCGCATGGGAGCTGCCCACCGCCACGGCGAGCGCGTCGACTCCGGTGGCGGCGACGAAGTCCCGCGCCTCGTCAGGATCGGTGCGGACGCCCGGGGCATGCGCGCCGTCCTTGCCGCCGACCTCGCCGAGCTCGGCCTCGACCCACACCTTCCGGCTGTGGCAGTGCGCCGTGATCTCCCGGGTGGCGGCGACGTTGTCGGCGTAGGGGAGCTTGGCTCCGTCGAACATGACGGAGGTGAAGCCGAGTTCCACCGCCTCCCGCACCAGGCCCGCCGATTCCGCGTGGTCGAGATGGACGGCCACGGGGACGCTCGCGGCCCGCGCGATGGCCAGCGAGGCGAGGGCGATCGGTTCGAGGGCACCGTGGTAGCGGGCGGTGTTCTCGCTGATCTGCAGGATCACCGGACGCCCGGCCGCCTCGGCGCCCGCGACGATGGCCTGGGCGTGCTCCAACTGGACGACGTTGAACGCGCCCACGCCCGCGACCCTTCCGGCCGCGTCGTCGGCGATCTCATGGGTGGGTGCGAGCGGCATGGACTTCCTCCACAGGAACGGCGGTACGGAAACGGCGGTAGGCGTCGGCGTCGAAGTCGCCCGCCGTGGGACGCAGGACGGCTGCGGCCGACAGGGCGACGGCCTCGCACAGGACGGCGGGCCACGGTGCCCCGGTGGCGAGCCCGGCCGCGAGCGCCGCGACGCATGCGTCGCCCGCCCCCGTCGGGTTGCCGGTCAGCCGCTCGGGCGGCGTCGCACGCCAGGAGCCCTGCGGGGTGATCGCGTGCAGCCCGTCGGGACCGCGGGAGGCCACGACGGTACGGGCGCCCATCGCCCGCAGTCCGGCAGCCGCGGCCGCGACGTCCTCACGGCCGGTGACGGCGGCGAGTTCATCGGTGTTGGGTTTGACCACGTCGGGGCCGGCGGCCAGCGCGGCGCGCAGTGCGGGGCCGCTCGTGTCCAGGACCGTGGCGACGCCCTTGTCGCGGGCGAGGGTGACGAGGTGTGCGTACGCGTCGGCGGGCAGGCCCGGCGGAAGGCTGCCGGAGAGCACCACCACATCGGCGTCGCGAAGGAGTCGTGTGTACCGCGCGGTGAAGGCCTCCCACTCGCCGGTCGTCACGGACGGCCCGGTCTGGTTGAACACGGTGGCATCACCGTCCTCGCGGGAGACGACCGTCACGGTGCGCCGTGACTCGCCCGCCACGGGCACCAGTTCGTCCCGCAGTCCGGCCGCCCGCAGTTCACCGCGCAGCCGGACGCCGGTGTCACCGCCGCACAGTCCGGTCACGACCGCCGGCCAGCCCAGCGTGGCGAGCACCCGGGCGACGTTGACGCCCTTGCCGCCGGCGCGCTCGTGCACGGTGTCGACCCGGTGCGAGGTGCGGGGCACGAGGCTGTCGACGAAGTACGTGACGTCGAGGGCCGCGTTGAGCGTGACGGTCAGGATCACCGTGACCCGACCCCCGCGGAACCGGCGGTGGCGCCGCGCATGGCGAACTCCCCGTCTCCGGTGCCGGCGCCGGTGCCGGTGCCGGTGCTGGTGCTGGTGCCGCGCGTCGCGGCGTCCACGGCCTGCCACGCGTACAGTCCGGCGCCCAGGCAGCCGGCCATGTCGCCCAGGGCCGCCCGCACGACGGCCGGCCGGCGCTGGAACGTCAGCCGCTGGGCCAGCCGGGCACGGACCGGCTTCAGGAGGGTGTCGCCCGCCTGGGCGAGGCCGCCGCCGAGGACGACGAGTTCGGGGCCGAGCAGCGAGGACGCGGTCGCCAGGGTCGACGCGAGCGCGTCGACCGCGCGGTCCCAGACCGCCACGGCGTCGGCGTCGCCCTGCGCCACGAGCGCCGCCACCTCGTCGGCGCCCTGGAGGGTACGGCCGGTCCGTGCGGTGAAGGCCGCCTTGATCGCGACCGCCGAGGCCACCGTCTCCAGGCAACCGCGGCCGCCGCACTGGCACTTGGCGCCGTCGGGATCGACGACCACATGGCCGAGTTCGCCCGCGTGACCGCCGGCCCGGACGGGCCGCCCGTCGCTGATGACGGCGGCGGCGATGCCGGTGCCGATGGCCACGAAGAGCACATCGCGGGCGCCGCGGGCCGCCCCCAGGACGCATTCGGCGAGCCCCCCGGCCCGGACGTCGTGCCCGAGCGTCACGGGGAGCCCCGTGCGGCGTTCGAGAAGGTTCGCGAGCGGGAGGTCGCGCCAGCCGATGTTGGCCGAGTAGACGGCGTGCGAGAGGTCCTCGTCGACGTGGCCGGGGACCACCACGCCGACCCTGCGGACCCGCAGTCCCTCGTCACGGGCCTGCCGGGCGAGCGCCCGGAGCGTCTCGGTGATGACGTCCACCACCGCTTCCGGTCCCGCTGCCCGGGGGGTCGGCCGGCGCACGGTGGCCAGCAGCAGTTCCCGGTCGAGAAGCGCG
Source organism: Streptomyces sp. H39-C1 (assembly GCF_027158125.1). Lineage (NCBI taxonomy): Bacteria > Bacillati > Actinomycetota > Actinomycetes > Kitasatosporales > Streptomycetaceae > Streptomyces > Streptomyces sp. H39-C1. Next base: position 10,889 of record NZ_JAPVLS010000126.1, on the reverse strand, counting down.
CCCTTGATACCGGTGCCGCCGACGTCCAGCGCGATCACGCACTCGCCGGCGTCCTGTCCCTCACGCATGGCGGCCCTCCAGAACGACGGAGCGGGTGAGGTTGCGCGGCCGGTCCGGGTCGTAGCCGCGGGCCTCGGCGATGGTGACCGCCAGCCGCTGGGCGCGCACGAGGTCGGCCAGCGGGTCGAGATCCCCGGCCCTGGCCCCGTGCTGGGTCTGGGTCTGGGTCTGGGAGTGGGCGACGAGCGTGCCGCCGACCCGGGCGACATCGTCCTCGAGCCCTTGCGGCAGCGAGCCGAACATCCACGTCACGCGCCCGGGTCCGGTGATGCTGATCGGGCCGTGCCGGTACTCCATGGCGGGGTACGCCTCGGTCCACGCGCCCGCGGCCTCGCGCATCTTCAGCCCCGCCTCCAGCGCCAGACCGTAGGTCCAGCCACTCCCGAGGAAGGTGAACTGCTCGGCGCCGCACACCTCGGCGGCCAGTTCCTCGGAGACGGCTCGCTCGGCGTCCTGGGCGGCCTCGGCGACGGAGCGCACCCCTGGCGGCAGCGCGCCCTCGGCCTCCAGATGGGCGCGGAGCAGGGCGAGCACGGTGGTGGCGAACCGGGTCTGTACGACCGATTCCTCATCGGCGAAGTCCAGGACCACCAGGGCGTCGGCCGCGGTCATCACGGGAGTCGCGGGGTCTGCGGTGATCGCGGTCGTGGGCACGCCCGCGGCTCGCGCCCGGCCGAGCAGGTCCAGCACCTCGGTCGTGGTGCCGGAACGGGTGATCGCGAGGATCCGGTCGTAGCGGCGCCCGGCCGGGAATTCCGAGGCGGCGAAGGCGTCGGTCTCGCCGTGGCCACCGCTCTCGCGCAGCTCCGCGTAGGACTGCGCCATGAACCAGGAGGTGCCGCAGCCGACGACCGCCACGCGCTCGCCCCGGCGGGGGAGTGCGGCGGCATGGGCCGGGAGCGATCGGGCCGCCTGCCGCCAGCAGGCGGGCTGGGTGGCTATCTCGACGGAGGTACGGGAGGGGGTGGCGCTGGGCATACGACGCTTCCTTCAGAGTTGGTGACGACGGCACTGCACTCGGGGGAGGGGTGATCGAAACTGATTCAATCATGCCTTGTTCGAGCAAATATGAGCGACTCTGCTGGTCTTGCGGAGTATTCACGAGCTGGGCGCCCAGGTCCAGCCGCCGTTACTCGAATGTTGCGAATCGGCAGGTGGAGAGCGCTTACTGGCCAGGTTGGGCGGCGTGAAGCCGGTAGTCGCCCGTGTCTGCGGCTTGCACGGTGAGCCTGATTCGCATGCGCACAGTTGTTGACTCGCCAGCGAGTCTGAGCAGATTATGTCAATCGCTCGTAGCGCCCCGCCCCCGTGCCGTACGGCGACCCCCCACCCCGAAGGAGCCACCCACCGTGGCAACCAGACTCCGCAGGCCGCTCACCGTGGTCCTGAGCGCCGCCCTGATACCCGCCGGCTGTCTGCTGGGCACCGGCCCGGCCGCCGCGAACGACGGCGTGAGCCAGCCGGCGGCGAACTACTCGTCCGCGGCGACGCCCAGCACGCCCATCGCCGCCCTCCCGCCGATGGGCTTCAACAACTGGTCCCGTTCGACGTGCGCGCCCCAGGCGCCGCTGGACGGCTCCAACCGGCTGGACTACTCCTTCCAGCAGTACATGAAGGACAACGCCAAAGGGCTGGCCGACACCGGTCTGATCGCCAAGGGCTATCGGACGATCACCGTCGACGACTGCTGGATGTACCGCAACAGCTCCGGCTATCTGCACGGCGGGCTCAACTGGGGCGGCGCCACCGACGTCCGCAACCCCGCGAAGCAGCCCGGCTTCGACTACGAACTGACGGCCTACGGCGACTACCTGCACAGCCTTGGCGCGAAGTTCGGCATCTACGAGACCTCCGGCACGCACACCTGCAGCACCGCCACGCCGACCGCACCCAACCTGCCCAACGGCAGCGAGTACTACGAGCAGAAGGACGCCGACTCCTTCGTCTCGTGGGGCGTCGACCAGCTCAAGTACGACAACTGCGGCGACGAGGAGCCGGTGCAGACGCTCGACACCCGCATGTCCAACGACCTGCGGACCGCGGTCACCTCCGCGGCCGGCAGCGGTGCCACGCCCAACATCACGTTCAACATCTCCGCCCCGGCCGGCTACGGCAACGGCTCCACGAAGTTCGCCGCGATGAACTGGGTGCGCGGGCTCGGCCAGCTCTGGCGGGTGGGCCCGGACATCTGGAACTACGGCGACGGCAAGAATCCGTGGAACGTGCCGCTGGCCGGCTACAACTTCGGTGCGTACCAGAGCTTCGACAACACTCTGGAGCTCAGCCGCTACCAGGGGCCGGGCAACTGGAACGACGCCGACATGCTGCTGATCGGCGACAACGGTATGACCACCGCCGAGGAACGCAGCCAGATGGCACTGTTCTCCGCACTGGCCGCACCCCTGGTGATCAGCACCGATGCCCGTAAGTTCCAGCCGTCGTACATCGCCGCCCACCCGGCGGAAGCGGTGCACCTGAACGCGTCCGTCGCGATCCTGGGCAACTCCGAAGTGATCGCGGTGGACCAGGACCCGCTGGGCGCCGGCGGCTACCGCGTCTCCGGCGGTGGGGCCGACGCGGACGGCTCCCCGGCCGCCACGACCGGTGACGACGTCGTCCTCAAGCCCCTCGCCGACGGCAGCAAGGCCGTCGTCGTGCTCAACAAGGGCTCCGCGGCCACCAACTACTCGCTCTCCCTCGCCGGTCTCGGCTTCAGCGCCGCGGGCTGCGGCTACGACGTCCGCGACCTGTGGGCACACAGCAGCAGCACGTCGACCGGGTCGGTGCCGCTCACGCTCGGCGCGCACGACAACGCGATGCTCAAGATCACTCCGCACGCCGGCTGCGGCAGCTTCACCCCGAGCGGACAGATCACCGCTTCACGCGACAACTGGGGCAAAGCGTCGCTGTGCCTCGACAACTACCGATCCGGCACCGCCACCAACAACCCGGTCGACCTCTATCCCTGCACCGGTGGCTCCAACCAGCAGTGGCGGCGCAACTCCGACGGCACGGTCCAGCTGCTGCAGTCCGGCACCACGAACCTCTGTCTGACCGCACAGAGCGGTACGACCACCGGGGCGATCAACGGGAAGTCCGGTCAGTGGGCGGGCGTCGCCCCGTGCGGGTCCGCCGCCGGCTACCAGACCTGGACGTACAACCGGGACGGAAACCTCAAGCTCAGCGGCACCACCAAGTGCCTCGACAGCTATGGCGGGGCGACGACCACGAGCGGCACGCCCGTCGACCTGTACACCTGCGGAACCGCACCCGGCTCGCTCCAGACCAACCAGACCTGGGCGGCTCCCTTCAACGCTCCACCCGCCGCCTGACCTGACGGCGACCGGTCCGGCCCACGGGGTCCGCGGCGATGTCCAACGCCGCGGACCCCTTCTGTCGTGTGCTCTCCCGGCTGTCCCGCCGGCGGCGGGAATGCTCACCTCACTGCTCTGACCTGGAGCTAGACTCCCCCCATGCTCAAAGTTGACAGAATCGCCCGGATCCTTGATCACGTTTCCAAGGAGGGCAGTGCCGACGTCCATGTGCTCACCGAGCTGCTCGGAGTGTCAGGGGCGACGGTCCGGCGCGATCTGCAGACGCTGCACGAGCAGGGGCTGCTGCACCGCACCCGCGGTGGCGCGGTGACCGGCACGTTCAACCTGGAACTGCCGCTGCGCCACCGGGCGGGACGCCAGCAGGACGAGAAGCGGCGGATCGCGCTCGCCGCGGCCCGTCTGGTCCCGGACGGAGCGGTGGTGGGGATGACCGGGGGCACCACGGTCACCGAGATCGCCCGGGCGCTGGCCGACCGCAGCGGTATCACCGTCGTCACCAACGCGGTCAACATCGCCGCCGACCTGATCGCCCGGTCCGAGATCCGTCTCGTGGTCGTCGGCGGGAACGCCCGGACGGCCAGCTACGAACTGGTCGGACCGGCGGCCGAGCGGATGCTCGCCCAGTACAACCTGGACATCGCCTTCATCGGGGTGGACGGCCTGACCGCGAGCGAGGGCTGCACCACGCACGACGAGATGGAGGCCCACACCGACCGGGCCTTCCTGCGCAACAGTGCGCGCTCCGTGGTCGTCGCGGACAGCACCAAGATCGGCCGGGTGACCTTCGCGGAGATCTGCCCGCTCGCCGACATCGACGATCTCGTCACCGACGACAGCCTCGACGAAGCGCGGGAGCAGGCCATCGTCGAGTGCGGCGTCCGGGTGCTGCGGGTCTGACGTGGGGTAGCGGCACTCAAGGATCAGGTAGCCGCCTGAAGTTGGTCCAGACCTATTGACGGTAGGTCTGGACCAATCTACCGTGGGCGACGCTCGCGACGAGTCCTGTGCCTTCTGCCAACTCACCCACTGTCCTGCGCCCGTGGACGCCATGTGGACCCGGTGATGGTGTTCATGGAGAGACGGAGCGAAACATGATCGGTCGGACATCACGTCTGCTGGGAGTCGGCCTGGCGACGGCCTTCGCCGTCCAGATGCTCGTCGCCGCGGCGCCGAGCGCCGCACCCCAGGCCACCGTGTGCGCGGTCAAGTCGAAGCCGGCGGGCAAGGTACTCCAGGGGTACTGGGAGAACTGGGACGGCGCCGCGAACGGTGTGCACCCCCCGCTCGGCTGGATCCCGATCACCGACGCCCGCATCCATGATCACGGCTACAACGTCATCAACGCGGCGTTCCCCGTCATCCACTCGGACGGCACCGTCCTGTGGCAGGACGGGATGGACTCGACCGTGAAGGTGCCGACCCCGGCCGAGATGTGCCAGGCCAAGGCAGCCGGTCAGACGATCCTGATGTCCATCGGCGGTGCGGCGGCAGGGATCGACCTCAACTCCACCGCTGTCGCGGACCGGTTCATCGCGACCGTGGTGCCGATCCTCAAGGCGTACAACTTCGACGGCATCGACATCGACATCGAGACCGGTCTCATCGGCAGCGGCACCATCACCAAGCTGTCCGCCTCGCAGGCCAACCTCGTGCGCATCATCGACGGCGTCCTCGCCCAGATGCCCTCGAACTTCGGTCTGACCATGGCGCCCGAGACCGCCTACGTCACCGGCGGCAGCGTGGCCTACGGCTCGATCTGGGGCGCGTACCTGCCCATCGTCAAGAAGTACGCGGACAACGGCCGGCTGTGGTGGCTGAACATGCAGTACTACAACGGCAGCATGTACGGGTGCTCCGGCGACTCCTACTCCGCCGGCACGGTCGCGGGGTTCACCGCGCAGACCGACTGCCTGAACAAGGGACTCGTCGTCCAGGGCACCACCATCAAGGTCCCCTACGACAAGCAGGTCCCGGGACTGCCCGCCCAACCGGGCGCCGGGGGCGGGTACATGGCACCGAACCTGGTGTCCCAGGCCTGGAACAAGTACAGCGGCGGCCTCAAGGGGCTCATGACCTGGTCCATCAACTGGGACGGCTCGAAGGGATGGACCTTCGGGAACAACGTCAAGGCCCTCCAGGGGCGCTGAATCGGGCTTCATAGCATTGCGACGATGACCTGGCAAACGTGCAGGTCAAGAGGGGTCCGGTTTTTCGAAGCCGGGCCCCTGGTTTTTCCCGTGCTGGGATGGTGCTGGGATAACTCACCCTTCGACACCTGTCATCACCCTTGATCATCTCTACCGTGCTGGGATCGTGCTGGGACGGCTGCGAGGCCCCGTGCCGGGCCGCAGGCGTCGTTCACTGCAGACGAGGTAGACCCAGCCGGACGGGCCCGAACCCATATATTTTCGTCTCCACTCCGAGGTTCTCTGCGCTGTGCCTCTCGGCTTTGCCAGGCAGGATCACTGACCTGTGGAGCTGCCAGCGCTCTCGCAGTGCTACGGAAAACATCATTGTCGGCGTAGGCGCGACTCGCCCCTCGGAAACCTTCGTGGCTGTCTATGTGCGACGAACCCCACAGGGCTGATGACGACACTTGTCCGCCGTCCCGCGAGCCAGCCGCGCCGGCTAATGAGTCGGACGTCCTGGGAATCTGAATGAAGTAACGGAAATCCGCTATGTGCCCCGGCGCGAGGGCGGATCCGCGCCGGAGGGGAGAGGCCGACGACCTCGGCGCGTACGTCGTGAAGTTGTCCAGCTGACGGCTTTGACCTGGAGTGATGTCGCTGAACGGGGCTCTGGCCTGGGCGGATCCGTCTTTCTTTCAGACTCGTGCCCGGTTGTGCAGTTGATACTCCCCACGCGCTCCCCAGAGGCGCTCGCACTCCCCAAATTCTCCCCAAGAGGTACTGCCGTAGGAGCATCGCCTGTCCCGTCTGGCGGTGCAGGTGTGGGTCGTGCCGATTCGCTTTGCGTAAGCGCTCAGAGGAGGTGTCCGCATTCGCCCAGTCAGATGTCGCGGAAGGGACCACGCGAGTCCGTGACCTGCCGGAATGGCAGGCTGCTGGGCGCCGACCAGCGAATATGGTCTTTCGGTTGTTTCACGGTAATGCCCGTTGATGCGGCCGGAAGTCCCAGAAGAGTCCCAGGGTCGGTGGCCATTCTTGGGGCTCTGCGCAGTGGTCGAGGCTGCATCTGGGCTGGGGTTCGTGCATCGGTGCTCGGCCTGGAACGAACGGCATCGTACGTGTCTGCAGCAGCTCGACGCTGGGGCAGACAGCTTGCTGGCTGCGCGGGCATGGTAGTTACCGGTTGGTTCATGGCGTTGGCTAGGTCATCCTCGAACTACCCCCGCTCGCGCGGGGAGACCTTGATGGTTGACAGGTTCAAAGCACGCGAGTTCGCAGAATCCTGGACGCCCCTGGTGGGGAACCCGCACGGGGATGGCCGCTTTCTGCCGCGTTCCGCGGCGGGTTCGCGCGGTGACTTGCCCGGCGTCGCGGTGTTTCAGAAGCCCGTCTGAATGCAGTCACGTAATCGGGCCGGGTGGTGAGGACCGGCCAGCTCGGCCGCAGCCCGTTAGCCAGGTCCCCTCGCCTCCATAAAGAGCTGCCGTGAGTAATAAGACGACGTTTCCTTTGGCGGGGGTTGTCATTGTGTTGGTATGACGAGTCTTGCTGAGCATCTGGTCTCGGATGAGTTGTGGGAGTTGTTTCGGCGGGTGGTGCCGGAGACGGTGGTGGTGCGTCCGCAGGGCGGGGGCCGTCGGCGGGCCGGCGACCGTGAATGCCTGACCGCGATCGTGTTCGTGGCCACGTCTGGATGCTCCTGGCGGCAGTTACCGCCGGTGTTCGGGCCGGCCTGGCCCACCGTCTACCGACGTTTTGCGCGGTGGACCCAGCTGCGTGTCTGGGCCCGCCTGCACCGCGTCATCCTCGATGAACTCGGTGCTCAGGGGGGTTTGGACTGGTCACGATTCGCCGTTGACTCCGTAAGTGTCCGCGCCCTCAAAGGGGGCAGCTGACCGGACCGAATCCGACCGATCGCGGCAAGTTGGGATCGAAAATCCATCTCGTCGTCGATCGTGCCGACCTGCCCGTCTCTGTCGCCATCTCGGCCGCCAATACCCACGACAGCCTGGCCCTGCAACCGCTGGTCATGGGGATCCCGCCCGTCCGCAGCCCTCGCGGTCCGCGGCGTCGCCGCCCGGCAAAGCTCCGCGGCGACAAGGGCTACGACTATCCCTACCTGCGTCGATGGCTCCGCGAGCAGAACATCATTCCTCGCATCGCCCGGCGCGGCGTTGAGAACTCACAACGCCTGGGCCAACACCGCTGGGTGGTCGAGCGCACCATGTCCTGGCTCGGCGGATGTCGTCGCCTCCACCGACGCTACGAACGCAAGCCCGAGCACTTCCTGGCGTTCACTGCCATCGCCACCAGCCTCATCAACCACCGCCGACTCACCAAATGAAACGACTTCGTAGCCTCATTGATCTTGATGCTGCCGGGCACGGGCGGCGCGAGACCCGCTCGGTACGCACGCTCACGGTCACCGGCCTCGGCCTGGAGTCCCCCACGTCGTCCAGGCGGCGAAGATCCTGCGGCATCGCACCGACGTCAAGACCCGCAAGGTCACCCGACAGACCGTCCACGCCATCACTGACATGACCGCGCGTGAGGCATCGCCGCAGCTCATCGGCCGTCTCGCCAGGTCGCAGTGGGGCATCGAGGCCGTCCACCACGTCAGAGACGTGACGTTCGCCGAGGACGCCTCCAAGGTCCGGACCGGACACGGACCGGAGAACATGGCCACGCTGCGGAACTTCGCGATCAACACCCTTTGGGACGCCGGCCACCACAGTATCGCCGCCGGACTGCGGGAGGTCTCCTACACGCCGTTCACCCGCTCGCTCGACCTGCTCGGGCTTGCCTGACCAGCATTGCCACATGATCACCTGGACTTTGAATCAGCCCTGCCGGGCGACCCGCTACCGGCGCGATACCGTCGACCAGGGCGGGGCTCTGCGTGACGTCGTTGACGTTGGCCGCGGTGGTGATGACCTTGAGCAGGGTGCCGCGTCCGTCGCAGATCAAGTGGTGCTTGCTGCCCGTCTTGCGCCGGTCGACAGGGGACGGACCGGTGTCGGCAAAACCTCTTTCGCGCGGATGTGGGAGCCGTCCACGCGTGCCCGTGACCAGTTGAGTCCGCCGACCACGTTCAACTCGGAGAGCAGGATGCGGTGCAGCTGGTCGAAGACGCCGGCCTGCTCCCACCGTCCAGGCGGCCCGAGCAGGTCTGCCCGGAACCGAACCCCAGCTCCAGCGGCAGCAGTTGCCAGGCAATATCGTTGTAGAGGACCTACAGAATGCCCTGCAGACGGAGCCTGTCTGCCACCGGCCGTTGCTGCCGCCCTGGGGACCGCTCGGGCCAGGGCGGCAGCAACGGCTCGATCAGTGCCCACAAGTCGTCATCCACGATTCACGGCCGAGTAATCACACCATCACGAACGGCCGAATCATCTTACCGGTTACGCCCGACCAGGGCATCTCAACAAGATCGTGTTACGACCTCTCAGACCTCGTTGGTGCTGCTGCCGGGCGACGGCTTCGACCGGCCCGGGTGGTCGGTCGGGGTATCACCTAGCCAACTTGCACTGCCTCAAGATCGGCCACCGGCTTTGCAAGATCCTCAACGGCTGCCGCGCGGATCGGTGGGGCCTCGACGTCCTGACGCGCGGCGGTGGCCCTCCGGCGCCGCGCCTGCCGATGGGCCGCCGGCGGCGGGACTCAGGGCCGTGCGACGAGGCGGGAGGCGAGCCGGCCGCGGTAGTGGTCGACCACCACGGCGACCATGATGACCGCGCCGGTGATCATCTGGCGCTGGAAGTCCGATACACCCATCAGCAGCAAGCCATTGGTCAGTACACCCAGCAGACAGGCGCCCAGCAGCGTGCCGACCATCGAGCCCTTGCCGCCGGACAGCGAGGCGCCGCCAATCACCACGGCGGCGATCGCGTTGAGCTCGTAGCCGCTACCCAGGATCGGGCTGGCGATGTTGAGGCGGGCCATGTACGTCACGGCGGCGATGCCGACGGTGAAGCCCGCGATCACGAACGCGGCGACCTTCACCACGCCGGTGCGGTGCCCGGAGAGCCGGACTGCTTCCTCGTTGCTGCCGATCGCGAAGACGAGCCTGCCGAAGACGGTCCGGGTGAGTACCAGATGTCCGACCGCGACCATCAGCAGGGATATCCAGAAGAGAGTGGGGATCCCCAGCAGCGTCGAGGTGCCGAAGCGGTTGAAGCTCTCGGGGAAGTCGTACAGCGTCTTGGCGTCGGTGTACTGCAGTGCCGCGCCCCGCGCCACGTTGAGCATGCCCAGGGTGACGATGAAGGACGGCACACGCCAGCGTTCCGAAACCAGCCCGTTGACCAGCCCGCAGCCCATGCCCACCAGCGCGGAGACCAGCACGGCGAGCAGTACCGCGGCGGACGTGGACAGTCCGCCGGCCGTCAGTACGTCGCCGGAGACGACGGCCGACAGTGCCATGACCGACCCGACCGACAGATCGATGCCGCCGACGAGGATGACGAAGGTCATGCCGACCGCGAGCATCGTGTTGAGGGTGATCTCGGTGGCGATGTGCGTGATGTTGTCTGAGGTGGCGAACTTCGGTGCGGACAGCGTGAAGATGGCCACCAGGGCGAGCAGGGCGATACCGATACCGGCCTCGCCCATCACCTGCTGAGCCAGCGAGGAGGCCGGGTGCGGTTTGCGGCCGAGCGTTACGGAAGTCATGGGGTGTCACCGTTCGTGGGTGCCGGAGAGTCGGCGGAGGTGTAACCGGAGTAGGCCAGGGCGAGGATCTGTGAGCTGTCGAAGTCCTTCCGCTGCACTTCGCCGACGACGCGGCCTCGGGAGAACACGAGAATGCGGTCACAGATCCCCATGAGCTCCGGCAGGTCGGAGGAGACGACCAGGAGCGCTTTGCCGTCGGCCGCGAGGTCGACGAGTTGCTGGTGGATCTCGTAGCGGGCACCGACATCGATGCCGCGCGTGGGCTCGTCGACCACCAGGACATCGGCGCCGGCCAGCAGCCAGCGGCCCAGGACAACCTTTTGTTGGTTGCCGCCTGACAGCGTCCTGACGGGATGGCGCACCCCCGGGGTGCGCACCGCGAGCCGGTCGACCGCCTGGCGGGCCAGCCGGTTCTCCTCGGCGCGCCGCAGGACTCCACCGCGTGAGATCTTCCCGATGGCGGCCAGGGTGATGTTCGCGGCGAGGGGCATGTCGAGGACCAGACCCTGACTCTTGCGGTCCTCGGTCAGCAGGCTGATGCCATGCCGGACCGCGTGCTTGGGGGAGGCGATGCGGACCGGCCGGCCCTTGACCAGAACGGTTCCGCCCTGGCGCGGATCCGCGCCGAACAGGGCGCGCACGGTTTCGGTGCGCCCCGAGCCGACGAGCCCCGCCATGCCCACGACCTCACCGG
>NZ_JAPVLS010000125.1:0-19186 GCF_027158125.1 Streptomyces sp. H39-C1 | reverse complement strand
CTACATGCTCGGCCACGAGGAACTCCAGCAGATCGCCGTACGGTTCCTGGGCGAGCGGCGCCTGACGGAGTACCGGGAGCGCCTGCACACCTGGGCCGACCGGTACCGGGCCGGACACTGGCCCGCTCACACCTCCGGTTATCTGTTCCGCGGCTACTTCCGGTTGCTGCACGCCGACGGCGATCTCACCAGGATGATCGCCTGCGCCCTCGACGAGGCCCGCCACGAACGGATGCGCGACGCGGGCGGCGGGGATGACGCCGCGCTCGCCGAAATCACGACTACGCAGGACGCGATACTCGACCGAGGCGATCCGGGCCTCGATCTGAGAGCCATGACCCTCTTGGCGGTGCGTCGCGACAGCCTCGCCCAACGCAACACCAACATCCCCGTCGGGCTGCCCGCCGTCTGGGCCCTCCTGGGGCGCCCCGCGCACGCCGCGGCCATGGCGCGATCCATCCCTTCCCCGGAAAGACGCGCGCGTGCGCTAGGGGCACTCAGCGAGGCGCTGGCCGAGTGCGATGCCGGCAACCGGCCTCCCAGCAGGACCGACGACACCGCTCACGATGCCGGCAACCGGCCTCCCAGCAGGACCGACGACACCGCTCACGACGCCGGCGACGTCGCCCACGAAGCCGAATCCGTGGCCCGGACGATCATCAACCCGGAACTTCGGGCATCCGCGCTGGCAGCGGTCGCACGCGTGGTGGCACGGATCGGGGACGCCGATCGCGCTCGGCACCTCGCCCGCGAGGCCGAGGCCCTGGCCCTGACCGTCACTCACCCGGAACTGAAGGACTCGGTGCTGCGGATGGTGCGGGAGGTGAACGAGGCGGACCGCACCGGGGACCTCGGCCGTGAGGCCGAAGGCATGCCGATGAACCACGTCGGTACGTACAAACGGGCCCACGACCTGCGACGGATAGCGCACGCGTGGCCCCCGGCTGACGACGTCGACCGCGCCGAGGCCCAGGCCCGCTCCCGCAGCATCGAGAAGGACACGGAGGTGCGGGCGATGGTGCTCACCGCCACGGCACGGATGGCGGCGCGGACCAACGCTGTCGACCGTGCCGGACGGCTGGCCCGAGAAGCCGAAGCCGTGGCCCGGACCGGCACCGATCTGTACCGGAGGCAATTGGCGGAAGCGGCACACGCGTTGGCGGCGGGGCTGGCCCGGGTGGGAGAGGTGGACCGCGCCGTGACCGTTGCCAGGACCATTCCCGGGCAGGCCATGGGGTTCGAGCAGGCAAGGGCATTGGAAGAGGTGGCGCAGATCGTCGCGCGGACCGGAGACGTCGACCGCGCTCTCGCGGTGATCCGGACCATCCATCGCTCGACGCCGATGGAGCTGGCACGCGTCGCGCGGGCGCTGGCCGAGGAAGGCCACACCGCCGCCGAGACCGTGGCCGGAACCATCACCGACCGTACCGAGCACCCTCTCGACCGGCAGTTCCAGGCGGAGGGACTGGCGCAGGTGGCGGAGGCGCTGGCGGGCGCGGGAGATGTCGCCGCCGCCGGGAGGCTGGCCGGCGTGGCCGAGTCGAGGGCTCGTGCCCTGCCTCCCACGAACCTGTGCGCGCAGGAGAACGCGATGACAGCGGTGGCACGGGCGGTGGCGCGGATGGGGCAGGCGGACCGTGCCGAGGAGCTGACCCGCGAGGCTGAGGCCATGGCCCTGCGCCAACCCGGGTTTACCCAGGCGATGGCGTTGGAGGTGGTGGCGGGAACCGTGGCGAAGCTCGGAGACCTCGACCATGCGGAACGCCTGGCCCGCATGATTACCGAACCGGGACTTCGGGCATCGGCCCTGGCGAACGTGGCCCGGGAGACAGCGCACCAGGGTGACGTCGACCGTGCGGAACGCCTGGCCCGCACGGTCGCCGACCCGCGATGGCAGGCATGGGGTCTGACGGGCGTGGCGGAGGCGATGGCCGAGGCAGGCGACTTCGACAGCGCCGAACTCGTGGCCCGTGAAGTCGAGATGATGGCCGGGGACGCGATCAACCCGGGGCCACGGGCGAGGGCACGTGCACTGACGAGTGTGGCGGAGGTGATGGCGCGGGGCGGGAACATCGACCGCGCCGAGTCGATGGTCAGAACCATCCCCGACCCGGACCGTCAGGCGTGGGCCCTGACGGCGTTGGCCCGCCATGCCGGGAAGACCCGTGCGCGCCCGCTGATCGCGTGGGCGCTGCGACTGGGGCCGTGGCATGCGGCAGCCGATGTCCTTGCCGTGCTGCAGCCTGATGTCCTGACGGTGATTGCGGACGACCTTCTCGCGTGACTGCGCTCCCGGGCCAACGGTCTGGACATCCCGTTGGCGCTGCCACTTTGGACGGATGGATGCTGAAACCAGTTTCGGACTCGGCCGGGAGTTGGAGAACTGGGGCGGTGCGGAGGACCTGCCGGCGATGAGGACCCACTACCGCGATGCCGCCGAAGCGGGCCTGGTCGAGGCCATGGGCCGACTCGGGCTCCTCTGCGAAGGCCGGACTCAGGCGAAGCTGGAGAACAGGCTCCCCGCCGAGGTCCAGGGGGATTTCGTCGAGGCGGCGCGCTGGTACCGGACGGCTGCCGACCGTGGGGACCTCTACGCGGCCTTCTGGCTGGGGCGTCTGTACGCGGAGCGGCTGGGGGCTGGGCCCAGGCGGAGCCCTGGTATCGGCAGGCGGTGGACGCCGGACATGACACGGCGAGGAAGCGGCTGGCAGCAGGAGCGAACGGCGCGGCCCGGCGGGTCGCGGAGGATGCCTACCTGATGCACATGGACAAGTTGCGTGGCGGAGGTCGTTCCTAGCGGTGATGGCGGACGCGACGCACTGCGGGCAGCGGTTTGAACCGCTGCCCGCAGAGTCGCCGCCTGAAGACGGGTAGGAGACAGGAGTCAGTACTTGGTGGTGACCGTTACACCGCTGAAGGCTGTCTTCGCGTACAGGCTGATGTACCGGTATCCGGCGGTGGTGTTGGTGACCGTGATGGCTTCGGTGTTCCCGGCCTTGGCCGAGCGTGCCGTGTAGGCGGTGCTGGTCGCCCACGTGTTGGGGTTGTAGTAGAGGTCGGCGTTGCCGGTGCCGCCGGTTGTCGTGATGTTCAGCGTCGTGGTCCCGGCCGGCAGGTAGAGGTACAGGTAGTCCAGGTTGCCCGTCGAGGCCGACCGGGCGGAGCGGGAGCAGTTCTGGCCCATGACGCGGGGGTCGGCGCTCGTGCAGGTCGGCAGCGCGCCGCTGACCGTGACGGGCTTGGCCGTGGTGGAGGTCAGGCCCTTGGCGTCGGTGACGGAAAGGGTGATCGTGTACGTGCCGGCGGCGGTGTACGTCTTGGCGGGGTTGGTGGCGGTGGAGGTGGTGCCGTCGCCGAAGTTCCACGAGCGGGCGGTGATGGTGCTGCCGGCGTCGGTGGACCTGTCGGTCAGGTTCACGGTCAGGCCGGAGACGGCGGCGTCGAAGGCTGCGGTCGGTCCGCTGCTCGTTCCGCCGCAGGCGCCGGCCGCGCACGCGTCGAGCCAGGTGTTGAAGTCGGCGTCGTAGCGGGTGCCGATGCCGGTGCTGTAAACCGCGTAGGCGCCGTTGTAGTCGCCGGTGCGGAACTTGGCGAGCATGTTCTGCACGTCGGCGGGGTGCTTCTCGATCATGTAGCGGACGGCCAGGTAACCCCACGGGTAGGTGCGGTCCAGGCTGCTGTTGCCGTAGGTGCTCTGCCAGAGGGTGCTCAGCGCGAAGGTGTGCTGTCCGGCATCGGCGATCGCCTCGGTGTCGGGGAGGTTGCGGTAGCTGTAGGAGACGTACTCGGCGAAGCCCTCGATCCACCAGATGTCCGGGACGCCCTGGCCGGCGGTGAAGTCGCCGTACATGTCGTAGCGTCCGTCGAGGTAGTGCGTGTACTCGTGGTTGAGGTTCCAGATGTCGCCGGGGAAGCCGTCGTTGACGCTCTTCACGTAGGACAGGAACCGGGCCTGGTTGCCCGGGGTGGCGGGGTCGCCCTCCAGGTACTCGCCGCCGTTGTCGGTGCTGTTCCCGAAGATCCAGCCGGAGTAGACCTGGTAGTCCTTGGGGCTCGCGAACGTCACGATCTGGATGTTCGTGTTGTTGTCGTTGGCGACCGGGCCGCTGTCCTTGACGATGCCGTGGAAGTACGCGTCCTGACCCTTGAGGCTGGTGCACGCGGCGGACAGCGCGGCGTTGGTCAGGGACTGGGCGCGGAAAGTGTGCCCGGCGTCGCACGGGTAGGTGATCGGCAGTGATGCGGCGGTGAGTTGGGCCGTGAAGTTGCACGTCGTGTAGTACGAGCACTGGGCCTGGTCGTGGGCGTCGGTCATGCCGGCGACCCCGACCCACAGCGGTGCGGTCGTGCCGGTGATCGACGAGGCGCCCAGCAGGCCCTTCGCGAGCGGTCGTACCTTGGCCTGGAGCGCGGGGGTGTCGAGGAAGCGCGCCATCTCGGTGCCGGCGTTGGCGTCCAGCCAGAACCAGCTGCCGTTCAGGATGTCCCGGTGGTTCAGCGCGAACGTGCTGAGGGTGTCGATGATGCTCGGGTCGGCGGTGACCGCGGTGATGTACGCGGGGTTCCAGTGCCCGCGGAAGATCGGGGTGAACACGCTGTTGACGGCCGAGTCCATGCTCCAGTAGGCGTCGTAGGAGCTGTTGTAGGCGTTGAGCACCCTCTTGTAGGTGCTGAGGTAGCGGCCCTGCTCGTTGGCGCTGTCCGTCAGGACCAGGACTTCGCCCAGGATGTCGCCGTTGGCCGAGCTGACGTCCAGGAAGTGGGGGGACGCCACGAAGGTGTCGAGCGCGCCCTCGGAGGCGGTGGCCAGGGTCGGGCCGTACGGTCCGACGGCGGAGGAGTTGTAGGACTGCACGTAGTAGCCGGCGCGCAGGAACAGCACGAGCTGCCACACGTTGCCGGAGTTGTCACCGGGGTAGGTCCTCGCCGTGTTCTTGAAGGCGTTGGCGATGGTGACCATCTGTGCTTCGCGGAAGGCGTTGTACGCGTTGGTGCCGGTGAGGCCGAACAGGGTGTTGACACAGGCCGTGGTCGAGGCCTGGACGAATGCGACCAGCGCGGATCCGGTCCGGCTGAAGTCGGCCGGGGTGCAGGACGCCGCGGCAACACCGCTCGCCGTGTTCCCTCTTGGTGGGGCTTTCGACGGGGCCCGCGAGGTGACCGGGCTCTGCGGAGGAAGCTGAGCGGTGTCGAGCGGGTGGCGTTGCACCTCGGCGCGGTCCGATATGTCGGCGGTCGAGCCGAGTGGCGGGGGAACCTTGGGGGACTGCGTTGCCGGTCCTTGCCGGCTGTCCGCTGCCGTGGCTCGGCCCGGCTGGATCAGCATGGCTATGCCCAGGCACAGTGCGAGGGCAAGTATCAGGAATCCGGTGAGACTTCGTCGTAGCGGTTGGGTGTTCACGTGCCGCCTCCCAGCGGTGTGAAGGCCGTGCTGCACTGCACGGCGTGGGGGGATCCGCGGGCTTCGAGCGTCCCGGTCGCCGATGACTTCCGACGGGTTCGGGGCGTGACGAGGGCTGCCTGCGGGCCGCGCTGTGTCGTTTGACATGGACACAGCCTGCGCGCAATAACATTGCACATGTCACATCGCAGGAGAAGGGGGTGGAAGTAAATCGGAGGCAATATCTGGGCCGCATCCAGGTCGCATCTGGGCTGCATCCGAGGCGGCATCCGGGACCGCGAGGCTCCGGCAGGACCCTGATGGCACGGCACCCCTGATGGCGGCGACGGTCGGCACGGGCAGGGATCTCGCGTGGATGACAATGGAGCCGCAGGGGCCGGTTGTGGCGGTAATGCCACTGCGTCCGGGTGCTCCTGACGGGTCCTCGGATCCTGGGTACGCTGCGGAGTTGTGACAGTGAACGGGGGAGAGTCGTTGGACGTCAGTGGCAGTGGGGCCGAGCCACTCGAAGGGGAGGACCCGCGGCGGATCGGGACGATCCCGCTGCTCGGCAAGCTCGGTTCCGGCGGCATGGGGCGGGTGTATCTGGGCGTCGTCGACGGCCGCTACGCCGCGGTCAAACAGGTGCTGCCGCACTTCGCCGCGGACGAGAACTTCCTGCGGCACTTCGGCCACGAACTCGACAACCTCGCCCGGTTGCCGAACGAGGTCAGCACGCCGCTGCTGGCGAGCGACCGGCAGGCCCGGCCGCCGTGGTTCGCGACCGCCTACATTCCCGGCCTCACCCTGACCGAGGCGATGGCCCTGCACGGCGGGCCGCTTCCGGTGCAGGCCCTGTGGCTGCTGCTCCGGGAGGCGGCCGCGGGACTGCGAGCGGTGCACGCCCTCGACATGGTGCACCGGGACCTCAAGCCGTCCAACGTGATGCTGACCCAGGACGGCGCCACGCTCATCGACTTCGGGGTCGCCCGCGCCGCCGACCAGAGCCGGCTCACCCGGACCGGCGTGGTGGTCGGCACACCGGCCTATATGTCGCCGGAACAGGCCTCCGCGTCCAAGGAGTTGACGGGCGCCACGGACGTGTTCGCGCTCGGCGCGCTGCTCGGCTACGCGGCCGTCGGCAGACCGCCCTTCGGCGAGGGTTCCGGCGTGGACGTGCTCTATCGCATCGTCCACGGTGAGCCCGACCTGGACGGGTTGCGCGCACTGGACCAGGACCTGGCGGAGGTCGTCGAGGCGTGCCTGGACAAGAACCCGCTCGGACGCCCCACGGCGGACCGGCTGTTCCTGCTCGCGGAGCAGAGGGCCGTCCCGGCCAGACCCGGCTGGCCCGCGCTGGTCATGGACCGGCTGGCCGGGCGCGCGGCGTTCGCGGCCCGGACGGCACCGCAGGTGGTGCTCGAGCCGGAGCCGGACTCTCCGGAACAGGCCGAGCCCGTAGTAGTGGGGCGGAACGCGCCGATCACCGCGGCCGGGCGACCGCGGCGGCGAACCCGACTGCTGCTGGCGGTGGTTCCCATCGTCCTGGTGGCGGGCACGACGATCGGCGTGCAGTTGCTCCCCAAGCTCACCGCACCCCGCGCGGCGGAGAGCGGCCCGCCGGCCTCCGGCCCGGGCGGGGCGGGCCCAGCGGCATCCGCGTCCTCAGGTTCGCCGTCCGCAGGTACGAGCCCCTCGGGCGTGCCGTCCGCGAGCGGCCAGCCGTCGGCCGCGCCGTCGCCGGGCAGCGTTGCCGGAGTCCCCGCTGCGAGCGGTGGCGGGGGTGCCGGCGGCGCCAACGGGACCGGCAACAACGGCACGGGCAACACCGGCACCGGTAGCAATGGCTCGGGCAACACTGGCACTGGCAGCGCGGGAAGTACCGGCGGGCCTGGCAACACCGCCGGCCCCAGCACCAAGCCCACGGCGGCGCCACCACCGGCCCCCACCCCATCGAGCGGGTCCCGCTTCTACGTACTCAGAAACGGCAGCAGCGGGGACTGTCTGGGCGTCAACCAGTTCGGCAACGCCCTCACCCTCGGGTCGTGCACCGGCAACGCGGTCCTGTGGTCGTCCAGAACCGTCTCGGGCGGCGGCTTCCAGGTGGTCAACAAGGGGACCGGCCAGTGCCTCCAGGCAGGCATGTTCAACAACGTGTCCACGATCAGCGACTGCGCCCAGAGCGGTCTCAAGTCCTGGTACTCCGGCTCCCACAGCAGCCTCGCCGACCAGTACGACGGCAAATGCCTGGACCTGGCTTTCGGCGGTGGCGCGACCACCGCCAAGTGCTCGGGCTCCGCGTCACAGCAGTGGAAGCGGCAGTGACAACCTGACAGCGGCCTCCGCGCGGCCATCTCCGGCCGCCGCGCGGGGCCTTCCCGATCGTGGTGGGAGGGAACAGCGACGCGGCCGCCGAAGGACTGTCACTTCACCGAGCCGGCCATCACCCCCTGGACGAAGTGACGCTGGAAGGCGAAGAAGACGATCAGGGGAACGACCAGCGACAGAAAGGCGCCCGGAGCGAGGACGTCGATGTTGGACCCGAACTGCCGCATCTGCGACTGCAGCGCGACGGTGAGGGGCTGTGAACCGCTGTCGGCGAAGATCAGTGCGACGAGCATGTCGTTCCACACCCACAGGAACTGGAAGATGCTCAGACTCGCGATCGCCGGTTTGGCCACCGGGAGGATCAGCCGCCGGAAGATGAGCCATTCGGAGCCGCCGTCCATCCGCGCCGCCTCCAGCATCTCGCGGGGGATGTCGGCGAAGTAGTTCCGCAACAGGAAGATCGCGAACGGCAGCCCGTAGGCGACGTGGAACAGGATGACGCCGGTGAGCGACCCGAAGATGCCGAGCGCGCCGAAGAGTTTGGCCACCGGCAGCAGCCCGATCTGCACCGGCACCACGAGCATGGCGACGACCAGCAGGAAGATCACGTCGCGCCCCGGGAACTCCAGCCAGGCGAAGGCGTATCCGGCCAGGGACGCGAGGACGACGACGGCCATCGTGGTGGGCACGGAGATCAGCACCGTGTTCCAGAAGGCATGGGTGATTCCGCTGTCCGCCAGGATCGAGCTGTAGTTGGAGAACCCCAGGCCGCCCGGGTGGGCCAGCGCCGTCCACCAGCCGGTGGTGGCGTTGTCGGTCGAGGGCCGCAGCGACGAGACGAAGAGACCGAACGTGGGCACCAACCAGACCAGGGCGACGACCACCAGGAGCGCCTGGACCAGGCCCTTGCCCAGAAAGGCGGTGAGCCGGGAGGTCAGCCGCACGGGGCGGCGCGCGGCCGGGGGCGCCGCGGTCGTGCGCGGCGCGGCCCCGACAGGTGCGGTGTGCTGGGTCGTCATGTCTGGCTCCTGCGGAAGCGACGGATGTTGAGGACCATGACGGGTACCACCAGGAGCAGCAGCACCACGCCGATGGCGCTCCCCAGCCCCTGGTTGTTTCCGCCGCCGAAGGAGACCAGCCACATCTGCAGCGCCAGCACGTTCGCATCCTGCTGGACCGGACCGGGGGCGATGATGTAGACGAGGTCGAAGACCTTCATCACATTGATCAGCAGCGTCACGAAGACCACGGTCATGACCGGGCCGAGCAGCGGCACGGTGATCCGGCGGAAGATCTGCCACTCGCCCGCGCCGTCGATGCGGGCCGCCTCCAGGACCTCGCGGGGAAGCGAGGACAGTCCGGCGCCGATGAGGACCATGGCGAATCCGGTCCAGATCCACAGATAGGCACCGATGATGGCGGGGGTGATCAGTGCCGGTCCCAACCAGGACACACCGCCGTACGGTTCGGCGAAGTTCGCCGCCGGAAGGCGCACGGTGTAGGAGCCGTCAGGCACCGCGTCGAAGCGGAAGGTTCCGTCCGGCCCGGTCGCGGCGTGTCCGACCACCTGCTGGTCGCGGACCAACTCGACCGTCATCTGCGGCAGTCCGCGTTCCCGGGCGTCGACCGCGTCGGCCCGGCCGCCGCCTCCGGGGACGAAGTCCAGGAAGACGGTTCCGGTGACCGCGCCCGCCGCGGCCGAGGCGGTCTTCGCCTGGGCGGCCGTGGCGGGAAGGGCGGTCGGTTTGAGGCCGACCAGCCCGAGGGTGAGCGAGTCACCGGGACGCACCGGCCGCGCGGTCCGGTACCCGCCGCCCTTCTGCGCTTCCAGCACCTGGGAGCCGCGGGTGCGGGCACCGGGGTAGGGGGAGGCATCGGTGAAGGCGTCGTGGGCGCCGACGGCGACCGCGTTGAGCACCCCGCGCTGCGGGTCCTGTTCGTAGACGAGCCGGAAGGTGATGCCGGCGGCGAGGAAGGAGATCGCCATCGGCATGAAGATCAGGACCTTGAACGCGGTGGCCCAGCGGATCTTCTCGGTGAGTACCGCCAGCATCAGCCCCAGGCCGGTGAGCAGTGCCGGGGCCACCGCTATCCAGATCGCGGTGTTGCGGATCGCCTTGAGCGTTGCCGGGTCGCCGAACATCTCGGTGTAGTTGTCGAGGCCGGCGAAGTGTTCCCCCGAGGCGTCGAACAGCGACCGCACGACGGCGAAGACGATCGGGTAGCCGACGAGCGCGCCCAGCAGCAGCAGGGCGGGGAGGGCGAAGACCACGGCGTTGATCTTGCGGCGGCGTACCGACCGCTGACGGGCGGTGCGGGCGCCCCGTGCGGCACCGCCCGGCCGGCTCCGGTGGTTCATGACGGACATGTCGGCCGCCCTCAGCCCTTGTAGGCTTTGAGCGCGGCCGTCTCCAGGACCTGGGCGGTGTTCTTCGGGGACGACGGGTCCCGCAGGAAGTCCTGCAGGATCTTCCACTCGCCCGAACCCTGGGTGCCGCCGAAGGCCGCCGGGGCCTGGTCGGACATGTCGAAGCGGACAGTCTCACCCGCGTCGACCAGCGACTTGGCGGTCTGCCGGGTGGTGTCGTCGGTGTAGTTGGCGATGTCCAGCTTCTGGTTGGGGGAGAGGAACCCGCCCGCCTTGGCCCACACGGCCGCCGCCTCGGGGGTGGCCAGGTACTCGATGAACTTCATGGCGGCTTCCTGGTTCTTGCCCGCCTTCAGCGCCACGGCGGCGTCGCCGCCGCCGACCACCGGAGCGGTGCCGCCCGTCACGGCGGGGAACGGGAAGAACTTGGCGTCCTCGCCGACGTTCTTGTGCAGATCACCGGAGATCAGGCCGCTGACGAAGTCGCCCTCATAGACCATCCCCGCCTTCGGCTGCTTGCCGAAGACCTGTTCCACCGACTCGGGGAAGTCGGTCTCCAAAGCGCCCTTGCGGCCGCCGGAGATCAGCTGGTCCTTGGCGAACAGAGCGCCCAGGGTGCTGAGCGCCTTGACGACCGTGGGGTCGGTCCAGGGCATCTTGTGCTGCGCCAGCTTGTCGTAGTTCTGCGGTCCCGCCTGGGACAGGTAGATGTTCTCGAACCAGTCGGTCAGCGGCCATCCGGCCTCACCCGCGACGGAGAAGCCGGGGAGCCCGGAGTCGGTGACGGCCGAAGCGGTGGTGATCATCTCCTCGTAGCTCTTGGGGACGGTGGCCCCGGCGTCAGCGAGCGCCTTGGGGCTGTACCAGACCGTCGACTTGTTGGAGGCCTTGAAGTACAGCCCGTAGAAGGCGGAGTCGACGGTGCCGTAGTCCTGCCACACCTTGGCGAAGTTCGCCGCTGCGGCCGTGCGGGCGGCGGGGGACAGCGGCCGCAGCCAGCCCTTGCGGGCGAACTGCTGGACCACGCCGACCTGCGGGACCATGACGACGTCGGGTACGTTGCCGCCCTCGATCTTGCTGCCGACGACGGTGGAGACGTTGTCACCGGTGGAGATGAAGGAGGTCTTGGCACCCGTCTTCGCCGAGAAGGCGTCCAGCACCTTCTTGAAGTTCTGCTGCTCCACACCGGTCCACACCGCCGCCACGGTGAGGGACTGGCCCTTGAGTTCCTGCTTGCCGTCCTGCGCGGCGGTTTTGTCCTGGCCGCCTCCGCAGGCCGTGGCCGTCATGGTGAGGCCGAGTACCACTGCTGTCGCTGCCACGATGCGCTTCATTGGGTAGATCCCTTCGTCGAATCCGCCCGCGGAACCGGGGGCGGTGGTGAGGTTGTCCGGTCGGGCCGGGGCCGGCGGACCGGCTCAGGACGCGGGCAGGTCGCAGACCCACCAGGCGGCGGTGTTGCCCGGAAGCAGCCCCGCCGGGCAGGGGGCGCTGGCCAGCAGCGGCGGCCCGGGAACGGGGGCGGGTACCGGCTCTTCGCCGAAGTTGACGGCGCAGACCATGCCGTCGCCGCGCACGAAGGCCAGTACCTGGGGTGGTGACTCGAGCCAGCGCAGGCTGCCTTCGCCGAGTTGGGGAAGCTGTTCGCGCAGGTTGAGGCCGTCGCGGTACAGGTGCCAGAACGAGCCGGTGTCGCTCAGAGCGCGGTCGGTGGTGTGTTCGGCGAACCAGGCGGGCTGCGGCAGCCAGGGC
Organism: Streptomyces sp. H39-C1; assembly: GCF_027158125.1. NCBI lineage: Bacteria > Bacillati > Actinomycetota > Actinomycetes > Kitasatosporales > Streptomycetaceae > Streptomyces > Streptomyces sp. H39-C1. Next base: position 7,358 of record NZ_JAPVLS010000125.1, on the reverse strand, counting down.
TGCACGGTGGAGCCCGGCGCGGTGAACCCGAACGGGGAGGCGTGTCCTGACCACGGGAGGGGGACCCGGCAGCCGTCACGGACGTAACGGCGGCTGCCGGTCCGGCGGAAGATCGGATCGGTCAGCGCGTCGTCGGGCAGGTCGAGCACCTCGGGCAGGCCGAGCTCTTCGCCCTGGTAGATGTAGGCGGCGCCCGGCAGCGCCAGCATCAGCAGCGCCGCGGCCCGCGCGCGGGTGGCGCCCACGCCGCCGCTGTCGGCGTCGTAGCGGGTGACGGTCCTGACCTGGTCGTGGTTATTGAGCACCCAGGTCACCGTGGAGCCGGTTCCGGCGATGTCGCGCAGCGCCTCGACGATGCTGCGGCGGAAGTCGGCGGCGTTCCACGGGGCGCTGAGCAGGTGGAAGAAGAACGCCTGGTGCAGTTCGTCGGGGCGCACGTACAGGGCCTGATCCGCGGCGGTGGGTACGGAGACCTCGCCGACCAGCAGCCGGTCCTGTCCGTCGTGGGCGGTGTACGACTCGCATAGCGCTCGCCACCGGCGCCACACGTCGTGCACCTCGGGCTGGTTCCAGGCCAGCGGGTTCACCGAGTCGCGGGTGCGTTCGTCGGCCTCCGGGTCGGGGGAGTCCGGCAGTTCCGGGTGCCGGAACAGCCCTGCGGCGACATCGATGCGGAAGCCGTCGACCCCCCGGTCGAGCCAGAACCTCAGCACCTCCTCGAAGTGGTCCCCGACCCGCGGGTCACGCCAGTTGAGGTCGGGCTGCTCGGGGGTGAACAGATGGAGGTACCACTGGCCCGGGCTGCCGTCCGTCTCCTTGACGCGTGACCAGGCCGGACCGCCGAACATCGCGCGCCAGTTGTTCGGCGGCAGCTCCCCGTGCTCCCCCCGGCCGTCGGCGAAGTGGAAACGGGACCGGGCCGGGCCGCCGGGGCCGTCGGCGAGCGCCGCCCGGAACCAGGGATGGGCGCTGGAGCAGTGGTTCGGGACGACGTCGATGACGACCTTCAGCCCGAGCCGGTGCGCGTCGGCGACGAGACGGTCGAACTCGGCGAGGTCTCCGTAGAGCGGGTCGACGGCGCTGTAGTCCGCGACGTCGTAACCGTGGTCGTGCTGGGGGGAGGGATAGAAGGGGCTGAGCCAGATGCCGTCCACGCCGAGCTTGCGCACGTAGGGCAGTCCCACCCGGACTCCCGCGAGGTCACCGACGCCGTCCCCGGTGCTGTCGAGGAAGCTGCGGATGTAGACCTGGTAGACCACGGCGTCGCGCCACCAGGGGCGCTGACCTTCGGCCGGCCGGGCCGCAGGTGTGCGGCCTGCGGGGTTCTCGACTGGGACTGCGAGCATCCCGTCACCATCCTGAATCTGACGCGCGAGCGGCCGTCGTTGGAGTTGGAACCGTGAGAACCGATCGGTGTGCCGGGACCGGCCCGCGGCATGCGGGCAGGGGGCAGCGGCGCACCACGGTGCGATCGGCGGGGTTGGGGTGGGGTGCGCACTGCCAACGGCAGCCGCACCCTGTGATGCATGCATGTTAAGTAGGAGAGTCGGGGAGGTGTCAACGCTCTCGGGCCATCAGGCCGTCATGGAGGGGTATTCATCCCGATATGTGCGGGAAATTGGAGCGACTCGTCCCGACGGAGATGCCTAACAAGTAACTAGGAAGGTGAATCTGGAGCGGGGGGTCAGCCGCCCCGTACGACGTCCTGGAGCTCTCGCTGCAGCCGGGCCAGCGCCTGCTCGGGCGTCTGCCGCAGGGCCAGCGCGTCATAGGTCACGGCGGCGACCACCAGGCTCACCTGCTCGTACCGTGCGCTCTTGGGGCGCGGCCTGGCGGTGCGGACACTCTCCTTGAGGACCGGCAGATACGGGTAGCGCCGGATGAGAGCCGGGTCCGAGTACAGCGATGCCCACACCGGCGGCAGCCCGCCGTCGGTCAGGACCTGGCGCTGCACGCCTTCGCTGGACAGGTAGGCCATGAGTTCCGCCGCCGACCGCTGGTGCTGCGAGTGCGCGTTGACGGCCAGGTTGGAGCCGCCCAGCACGCCGCTGCCGGGCCCGTCCGGGCCGGGCAGCGGGACCACGCCGAACTTCCCCGCCACCGCGGAGTCACGGGCCGAGGCGAGGTTGTAGACGTAGGGCCAGTTTCGCAGGAACAGCAGCTTGCCGTCCTGGAACGCCTGCCGGGATTCCTCTTCCTTGAAGGTCAGCGCCTCGCGGGGAATCCAGCCGTCGGTCACGCCCCGGGTCAGGAACCGCAGGCCCTCCAGTGCGGCGGGGGAGTTCACCGTCGCCTGTCGCCCGTCACCGCCCAGGATCGATCCGCCGGCCGACTGGACCGCCTCGGCCACGTTCACCGTCAGCCCCTCGTACGGCAGGAACTGCCCGGCGTAGCCGCCGATCCGGTACTTGGCCGAAAGGGCGGAGGCCTCTTTCTCCAGCTCGGCCCAGGTTCGCGGCGGGGGCAGGCCCTCCCGGTCGAGGATGTCCCTGCGGTAGTACAGCAGCCCCGCGTTGGTCACGTACGGCATGGCGTACAGCCGGCCGCGGAACGTGGCCGTGTCCGCGACGGAGGGCAGCAACCGATCCATGGGCAGACCACGCCCGTCCACGGGGGCGATCCAGTGATTGCCGGCGAACTCGGAGGTCCAGGCCACATCGATGTTGAGGACGTCGAAGCGGCTGCTGCCCGACCGCAGACTGTCCGCCATCTGCGCGTGGACCTCGTCCGCCGCCTCGGGCAGCTCGACCAGCTTCACCGGCTCGTCGGGGTGGCTCCGGTTCCAGCCGTCCAGCACCGGCTGCAGATAGCCGGTGAGGTCCCGGCCGGTGACGAGGGTCATGGGCCCCCTGCCGTCGGAGGCGCCCGGCGGTGCGGCGTCCGCACCGGCCCCCGAACCGGCGTAGCCGGCCATCACCAGGGCGCCCACGAGCAGTCCCCTGCCCATGATTCGCGCCCAGCGCATCGGTCCCTCCACTCCTCGCTCCGCCCGCGACATGTTCCGCATGGCCGAGGCGTCCTGTATACCTGCTGAGCATGCGCGATACTAGGGGCCGCGGTCAGCTGCCTGTCCGGGCACGGCCAATACCCCTAACAAGCAGGTAGCCGGGGAGGAGGCTCAACCACCGTGCGTCTTCCGCTGCTCGCCCTGCTCGCCGCAGGTCCCGCTCATGGTTACGAACTGAAGCAGGGCCTGGAGAAGCTCTTCGGAGCGGCGTACCCTCAGCCCAACATCGGTCAGATCTATGTGACCCTGGGCCGACTGGAAAAGGCCGGCCTGATCGCGGGCGAGGACATCGTCCAGCCGGACCGCCCCAACAAACGCATCTACGAACTGACCGAGGCGGGCCGCGAGAGCGTCGACGCCTGGTTCGAGGAGCCGTCCCCGACCCCCCGGGTACGGGACGACTTCTTCATGAAGCTCGCCCTGGCCCCCCGGACCGGCAGGGCGGACCAGGTCACGCTGATCAACAAGCAGCGCCGTCACTACCTGAACCTCATGCGGGCCCTGTCCAAGCTGGCCGCAGGGGAGGACCAGGACAACCGCATCGCACAACTGCTGATCGAGGGCGCGAGCCTGCATCTTCAGGCCGACCTCGACTGGTTGGAGCGCTGCCAGGAGGAACTCGAATGACACGAACCGAGCCGGCCACCGGTCCAGCGCCGCACCTGCTGAGCGTGACGGGCCTGACCAAGACCCATTCCACCGACGGCGCCAGGGTACGGGCCGTACGCGGTGTGGACCTGAACGTGGCGCGGGGCGAGTTCGTGGCCGTCACCGGGACCTCCGGAGCCGGGAAATCCACCCTGCTGCACCTCCTGGGGGGCCTGGAGCGCCCCGACAGCGGGCGCATAGCCCTCGACGGACGCCGCGTCGACGATCTCAGCGAAGCGCGCTGGGCCGTACTGCGCCGCCGCAGGATCGGCATCGTCTTCCAGTTCTTCAACCTCGTCTCCACCCTCACCGTCGCGGACAACATCGAACTGCCCGCCCTCCTCGCGGGTCGCACGCCCCGCCAGGCGCGGGCGTCGCGGGAGGAATTCGTCGGCCGGCTCGGACTGGGCGGCAAGGAGAACAGCCTGCCCGGCGACCTCGCCGGCGGCGAGCAGCAACGGGTGGCGCTGGCGAGAGCCCTGGTCAACGAGCCGGATCTGCTCCTGGCCGACGAGCCCACCGGTTCCCTGGACGGCAAGGGGACCCGGGAGGTGATCAGGCTGCTCACCGAGCTGCACCAGCAGGGCCAGACCATCGTCCTGGTCACCCACGACGCCAGGGTGGCCAGCGCGGCCGACCGCGTCATCAGCTTCTACGACGGCCGGATCACCGACGACACCACCCTCGACACCACGGACCAGCACCGGGCAGCCGCCGCCGACATCGTGAAACTGACGGGCTGACCAGATGCGCGCCATCACCCGCTGGGCACTCGCCGACCTGCGCACACACCGCGGCCAGGCCCTGTCCATCGTCCTCGCCACCGCCGGGATCACCGTGGCCCTGCTGCTCTCCGCGGCGCTGCTGCAGTACGCGGTCAGCCCCTGGCAGCGGCTGTTCACCGAAACGCAGGGCGGCCATGTGTGGCTGCGCACCACGGCAGGCACCCCTACCTGGCCGCTGAGCGGGCTCGACGGAGTGCAGGCGCTGTCCGGCCCGTTCCGCACCGATTCGGTGACTGTCCGTCTCGGCGCCGAGACGGCCGCGCTCGACCTGCGTGCCGCCGGACCGCACAGGGAGGACATCGCCCAGCCCAAGATCGCCGCTGGGCGCTGGCTGGACGGCACGCAAGGCGACGGGATCGTGCTGGAGCAGTCCGTGGCCGGCGCCTTGTGGGCCCAGCCCGGTGACACCCTGCAGATCGAAACCGGCGGTACGAGCGTCCGTACGCTGCGCGTGGTCGGAACGGCCAGGACCGCAGAACGGGGATACGTCCGCGGCGACGTCCCCGGCGTGGGCTGGGCTTCGCCCGACCTGGTCGGTGCCCTGGCCTCCGCGCAGACGCACCCCGGGCAGACCGTCGGACTGCGGCTCGCCGACCCGGGCGACACGGACTTCGTGGTGCAGCGGGCGGTCGCCGCGGTGGGCCCCGACCATGTGCTCTCCGTCTCCACCTGGCGCGATGCCCGCTCCGCCGCCGAAGGCGACAACCGGCTGCTGGGGCTGCTGCTGAGGATCTTCGGGCTCGGCGCGCTCCTGGCCGCCGCGGTGGCGGTGACCGAAGGTGTCAGCACCCGCGTCCTCGCCCACGTCCGGGACATCTCGGTCCTCAAAGCGGTGGGGTTCACCCCCGGACAGATCGCCGGGATGTTCTTCGCGCAGCACGCCGTGCTCGCGGTGCTGGGCGCCGCCGTCGGGACGGCCGCCGTCCAGATCGCGGGCACCGCCGTGCCCGGCCCGATCGGCGAGGCGGTGACGCTCTGGCAGGCGCTGCCCGGACAGAGCTCGTCCCTGGTGTACACCTGCGCCGCCACCGTCTCCGCCATCGCCGCCGCCACGATGTTCGCCGCCTGGCGTGCTGCCCGGATCCCGCCGATACCCGCCGCCCGGATCACCGCACCGGGGCGACGGAGCTCGGCTCGGTCACGAACGGCGTTCCGCTTCAGGACACCCCCGTCGCTGGTGCTCGGATGGCGCGGAGCCGTGCACCGCCCGGGGCGCTTCGCGGAGTCCGTGGCCCGGCTCGCGCTGCCCATCGTCATGATCACCGTGGCTCTCTCCGCCGCCGCCACGCTGGACCGTTTCCAGCATCCCCCCGAGAGGGCCGGACTGACGGCACAGCTGACGGCGCGCGAGGACGGCGCGTCCACCACCGGGCTGGAGACCCGGCTGACACAGCTGCCCGGCGTCTCCGGCGTGTACCCGGCGACCGAGGTCGCCGCGCTCGTGCCCGGGCAGACCCGCACCATCACCCTGCGCGGGCTCGGCACCGCCGAGCACCGCTACCCCTTCGCCGCGGCGGAAGGCCGGGTCGCGACGGCACCGGACGAGGCGATGGCCGGACAGGGACTGCTCGACGCCATGGACGTCCGGGTCGGCGAATGGGTCCGGGTCACCGTGGCCGGCACACCGCACATCCTGCACATCGTGGGACGCAGCATCGAAACCGAGCACAACGGGATGGTCATCTCCACCTCCCTGGACACTCTCCAGGAAGGGCAGGACTCGCTGCGCCCGCAGTTCTACCATCTGGCGTTGCGGCCGGGCGCCGACCCGGCCGCGGTGTCCCGCGCCCTGCCCCAGGCCTCGGACGGCCGGCTGGAGATCCGCAGGACGGCCGGCCCCGCCGACGAGCTGTCCCCGATCCGCGGTGTGATCGCCGGGCTCGTCGCCGTGCTGGCACTCATCGGCCTGGTGGACCTCTCCACCTCGATCACCGCCGCCGTGCGGGATCACAGCCGGGATCTGCGGGCCCTGCGCGCCATCGGGCTGACTCCCCGCCAGACGGTCGCGGTCATCCAGATCAGCGCGGCAGTCATCGCCCTGGCGGCGGCGCTGGCCGGCACCGTCCTCGGTGTCCTCACCTCGCACTGGCTGATCGACCTGCAAGGACGCTCCAGCGGCATCGGCGCGGGCATAGCGCGGACGCCCGCCCTGCTGACGCTGCTGCTGGCCGGGGGAACGGTGGTCACCGCCGCCGTCACCATCGCCACGCTGCCCGCGCTGCGGGTGGTCCGGGGCCGTGGGGCGGACACGGGGATCACCATCTACTGACGTCGGCCCGCGGGGTTTCGCGTACCGCCGTTCAGTAAGGATTTCAGCGGGGTAAGAAGCCCCCCATACGAGGCAAGCGCCCCGCCCGGGCGCTGGGGGTGACCCCTTCGACGTGCACGTACGCCTCGGTACGTGCATCGTGGAGGAGAGGTGATCTTCACATGCCCCTGTACATAGCTGTGGCTACGTTCGAGGCGAATGGACCGTTGGGTACCGTGCAAATCGCCGACCACCCGGAAGAAGCCCCCGACGCGCAGAGCTATGCGAACACCAAGCGCGACGAGATCCTGGCCATGGACGAACACCCTGAAGTCGATCCGTCCCGATGGTCGGACCTCCGCCTGGTGCGCATCGACGTCTGGCCGGACGGCGTCGACATCGCCACCGCGGACCCGGAATTCGCCCTGCCTGTGGCATGAGGGCGGCACCTGTGCGGTCCCCTTCGCCGAGAAGGGGACCGCACAGGTGCCGCAGGCGAGCGATGACGTTCACCGGAACGGCTTCGGTGCCCACCCGAATGGCCTAGTGCTGAATTCCTCAAAGGCAGTAGACGTAGCGTCGGCGTAGGTGTCGGGTGGGTGGGGCGGGTCTGCCCCAGATCCAGGGTTTGGCGCGGGCGTTGAGTTGGGTTGTCGCGAGTTCGGTGGCG
>NZ_JAPVLS010000124.1:0-19560 GCF_027158125.1 Streptomyces sp. H39-C1 | reverse complement strand
GCGGTGGGCGGTGGGCTGTGATCGTCGGTCGGTCCTTTCGCCGAACGGGTATCTCGTGGCGGTGGACTACTAATGATGCGCGGGATCGCCGGTTTGGCTAACCGGCGATCCCGCGCTATGTTGCCCTGCTTGGGTCCGCCGTGGCCAGGTCCCAGACTCGCGATCGTGCTGCGGCCCGCGCCGACCGGATCGCGGCCAGTGCCTTGGGTCCGGCTGCGGCAAGGGCGTCAATGAGCCGGGAGACCGGGGTCGGATGCCACCGGGCCGAACACGTCGGGCTCGGCCCGCAGCATGGCGACATCGGCCAGGCAGTCCCCGCCCAAAGCGACTGCGAGCGCGACATCCAAAAGGACCTTGCCCGGGTCGTGCACCGCCCGCGGCTTGCGCCACGGCGCCAATGCCGCCGATATCGCGGTGTCCAGGCCGGACTTGCGGACCGTCTCGACCAGCAGCACCGCCCCGGCCTGCGAGACGGCTCCGCTGCCACCGCCCTCAACGCGGACACGCGGTACAACCCGATACGCTTGCTCACCTGGAGAGTGCTCTTTTCCGTGCAGCCAGCAGGACCCTAGACAAGTCCCATCGTTGCAGGTCAGGAGCACTCTCCGCTGATTTGATCAAGTATCGGACAACCTGCCTCGTGAAAGCGCGAGGTTAGGCACGCCAGGCCGACTGGAGCGCGATCGGCGTACTCTCCCCCGGTCAGGCCCCGAAGGCGCGATCGCACCGCCCAGCCCTGCTCCGAAACGGACCGCCAGATGTTCGGACGTGCGGGCTTCGCCCTCTTGCGAAAGCGCGTCCATCCAGCCACAACCCGGTAAGGCCGTAAGTCTCTTGCTTCACCTGGCCGATCTGGTCCCCGGGCAAGTCTTCTGTAGTCACGGCGTACTTGTTGCTGCGGGCGCCCCGCGTGGCGGACGGCACCCGTGGGCTGTTCCGGTGCGGATGTGCCGCGGGGTGCCCACCGCACCGCGGGTCAGTACGCCTGACCGCTGAACGGGAGCCGGACGTGGAACTCCGCGCCTTTGGGTGAATCGGCGATCCACGCCCGCCCGCCGTGCGCGGCCGCCACGTCGCGGACGATGGCCAGCCCGAGTCCCACGCCGCCGCTGTCCCGGTCGCGGGCGCCCTGGACCCGGAAGAACCGGTCGAAGACGCGCTCCCGGTACTCGGACGCGACTCCGGGACCGTCATCGGCCACGACGAGCTCCACCCCGTTCTCGTCGGCGGCGAGGGAGACGCGGACGACGGAGTCCGTATGCCGCTCCGCGTTGTCGAGCAGGTTGCGGACCACGGCCCGCAGTTGCCCGGCGCGACCCCTTACCCGTACGGCGGACAGCCCGGACAGGTCGACCTCGACCTCGCCCCTGGCCCGGATCGCCGCCGCCTCCAGCAGCACCAGCTCGTCCAGGTCCACTTCCGAGACCTCACGGGGGTCCTGGGGTGCGCCGGTGCCCGAGAGCAGCAGCAACTCCGTGACCAGCCGGTCCAGCCGGTCGGTCTCTCGGTGCACATCCCGGGCGAGAACGTGCCAGTCGGTGCCCGCGGGGTGCGCCAGCCCGACCTCGGTACGTGCCTTGAGCGCCGCCAGCGGGCTGCGCAGCTCGTGCGAGGCGTCGCTGACGAACTGCCGCTGGCGCTCGCCCGCCTGCTGGAGGCGCTCCAGCATCGCGTTCATCGTCCTGGCCAGCCGGCCCAGTTCGTCGGTGCCGGGGAGCTCGGGAACTCTGCGGTCGAGCTCGCTGGAGGTGATCTCCGCGACCTGCCGGCGCATCGCCTCCACCGGCCGCAGCGCCCGGCCCACCAGCAGCCACGCCGTACCGCCGCCCACGAGCAGGAGGGCCGGGCACGCGATGAGCAGGGCGGACAGCGCGGCCTGGACGCCTTCATCGACGGGTTCGAGCGAGGCGGCGGCGTAGACCGAGACCGGCTGGCCGGCGTGGTCCGCCGGAAGGCCGACGGCCCAGTACGCGGCGCCGTCACCGATCGGCGGCTTGTGCAGCGTCGCGCTGACGGAATGCTGGTCCGTGGCGCGCTGCGGCAGGAGCGGGCCGTGGCCACGCAGCTCGGGGCTCGATGCCAGCACGTTGCCGTGCCGGTCCACGATCTGTACGACCGGGCTGTCCTCACCGGCGTCCGGCGGCCTCGGCAGCGCCCCCGAGCCCAGCTCCGCCACCGTGTCCCGGGCCCGCTGCCGGGCGGCGGTCTGCGCGTTGCCGGTGAGGTCGTGCCGGACCAGGAGGAGGACCAGCACCGAGGCGATTACCAGGCCGATGCCGACGACGAGGACGGCGAGCAGGGTCAACCGGAGCCGGATGCCGCTCAGCCAACCCCGGGGCCGCCACCCCGGGCGGCCGCCGGTCCGGCCGGTCACCGGCTAACCGCCTTTGGGATCGAGCCGGTAACCAACCCCGCGCACCGTCTGGACCGTGTGCCGGGCGAAGGGCAGGTCCACCTTCCGGCGTAGGTACCCGATGTAGACGTCCAGCACCTTCGACTCGTCGTCGAGGGCGAAGTCCCACACCTCGTCCAGCGCCGCGCGCCTGCCGACCGTGTGCCCGGCGCGGGCCATGAGCAGCTCCAGCAGGGCGAACTCCCGCGGCGTCAGCTCGATGTCGACCGCGCCTCGCCGGCAGCGGCGCGCGCCGCGGTCGAGCACGAGGTCACCGGCCACCAGCAGGTGCGCGTCGGCCGCGGTCGAGCGGCGGGTCAGCGCCCGGATCCGGGCCAGCAGCACCCGGTACGAGAACGGCTTGGCCAGGAAGTCATCGGCCCCGGTGTCGAAGGCGCGCAGCTGGTCGCGTTCCGCGGTACGGGCGGTGAGCACCAGCACCGGTGTGGTCACCCCCGCGTCGCGCAGCCTTGCGCACAAGGTGAGGCCGCCGAGCCCCGGAAGCATCAGATCGAGCAGGACCAAGTCGTACGAGTGGTGCAGCAGCCGGTCCCATGCGACCAGTCCGTCGCCCACCGTCTCGACGCTGAAGCCGTCCTGCCGCAGTCCCTCGGCCAGCGCCGTGGCAAGGGCTGTCTCGTCCTCCACGACGAGCACCCGGCCGGACCGCTGAGCTGCCACCGCCACACCTCCACCCTACCTGGCACCGACCGTAGGCACCCTCGGTAAGAGAACGGCAAGAGCCCGTCCCGGCCGGTCACGGGCGCTGTCCTGGGCGTCCGCAGAAAGCGCCGCGCCTCTTAATCGTCCCTTACCCGTCCCTGCACACGATGTGGATCCACCTCATCCCCAGGGAGGGGCCATGACCACCCGCAAAGCCACTCCGCCGGCGCTGGCCGCCGTCGTACTCGGCACCACCCTCGTCCTCGGCGCGTGCGGTTCGAGCGGCTCGTCGCAGTCGTCCAGCACCACTCTCCCGTCGGCCACCTCACCGGCCTCGCCGACCACTCCCGCCGACCCGGCGTACCACCCGACGATCGTTCCGTCGGCCTTCACCTCCCACGTCACCAACCCGTACTTCCCGCTGCGCCCGAACACGACCGACGTCTATCAGGGCACGCGCGACGGTCAGCCGCAGCGCGACGAGGTGGTCATCAGCTCCGAGATCCGGACGATCATGGGCGTGCGCTGCCAGGTCGTCAGGGACACCGTCACCAGCAACGGGGCGCTCGTGGAGAAGACCACCGACTGGTACGCGCAGTCCTCGACCGGAGATGTCTGGTACTTCGGCGAGGCGACCGCGGAGTACGTCAACGGCCAGATCAGCAGTACCCACGGAACATGGGAGGCCGGAGTGGACTCCGCCCAGCCGGGCATCATCATGAAGGCCCACCCGAAGCCGGGCGACAGCTACCGCCAGGAGTACCGGCCAGGCCAGGCCGAGGACACCGCGAAGGTGCTGCAGACCACGGCAACGGTGAAGGTGCCGGTGGGGACGTTCCACAACGTGGTCGTCACCAATGACACCGATCCGCTCAACCCCGACAAGTCCGACCACAAGTCGTACGCGTCCGGTGTCGGCATGATCCACTCCGAGCGTGTCCGCAGCGGCCACCACGAGGTGATCGACCTGGTGAGGTACGGCTGATGTCCGCGCCCGCCACCCACGCCGCCCTCGCCATCGAGGCCGACGGGCTGTATCTCATCTACCGCGAGCGCGACGTGGAGACCGTGGCGTTGCGCGGAGCGGAGATCAGCCTGCCCGAGGGTGCCTGGACCAGCCTGATGGGCCCCTCGGGCAGCGGCAAGAGCACGCTGATCCATGTCCTGGGGGGTCTGCTCGAACCCAGCGGCGGCCGGGTGCTGATCCGCGGGGAGGACCTCACCCGGCTGCCGCAGGCGGAACGTGCGCTCCGCCGTCGCCGCCACATCGGCATGATCCTCCAGCGGGACAACCTCCATCCCCTGCTCGACGTAGCCGGCAACGTCGCCCTGACGCTGCGTCTGGACGGGCGGCCGGCCGCGCAGGTACGTGCTCGGGTTGCCGAACTGCTGGCGCGGGTGGGCCTGTCCGCCCACGCCCGGCAGCCGATCGGCAAGCTTTCGGGCGGCGAGGCCCAGCGCGTGGCGATCGCGGCGGCCCTGGCGCCCCGCCCCGACGTACTGCTGACCGACGAGGTCACCGGAGAGCTGGACGAGGAGACGGCCGGCGAGGTGCTCGACCTGCTGGCCGACGTCCGTGCCCGTGAGGGCACGGCGATTCTGACCGTCACCCACAACCCGCTCGTGGCCGAGCGGGCGGACCGAATGCTGAGGATGCGCGATGGGATCGTCATCGAAGCCGGGCGCGGCACGGACTCCGGCTGACACTCCGGCTGACGGACTGGCCGCCGGGGCCGTGCCTGCTGTGCCCGTACCCGCCGTGCCTGTGCCTGCTGTGGAAGCCGTCCAGCTCACCCGTGTGCACCGCGACGGGCGGCGGGAGTTGAAGAGCCTGGACGGGGTGTCCCTGACGGTGGCGGCCGGGGAGGTGGTGGCCGTCACGGGCCCGAGCGGGGCCGGCAAGACCACGCTGCTGCACCTGCTCGGCGGCCTGGACCGGCAGCACGAAGGGCGGGTACGGGTCGTAGGGGTGGACTGGCAGACGCTGCGAGGCAGTGACCGTGCCCGCTTCCGGCGGCGCAACTGCGGCTTCGTGGTCCAGGGTCTGGCCCTGCTGCCGCAGGCCACGGCCGCCGAGAACGTCGAGGTGCCGCTGCTCCTGGACGGAATCCCCGCCCCGGACCGGCGGGACCGGGTGGCGCGGGCGCTGGGCGGGGTGGGCCTGGCGGATGAGGGTGCGAAGCTCCCCGACCAGCTTTCCGGCGGTCAGCAGCAGCGGGTGGCCATCGCGCGGGCGCTGGTGAACGATCCGGCCGTTGTCCTCGCGGACGAGCCGACCGGCAGCCTCGACTCGGAAACCGCCGCGTCGGTCGTCCGGCTGCTGCTCGCGGCAGCCAGAGAGCACGGAGCGGCCGTGGTGCTGGTGACCCACGATCCGGCCGTCGCCCGTTACGCGGACACCGTCGTCCGCCTGCGCTCGGGGCGGCTCGAAGCGCCTGGCGGCGAGGGCGGCGTCCCAAGGACCGGTGCAGGCCCGACCGGCGGCGCCCCAGGGACCGATGCAGGCCCGACCGGCGGAGGCCCGGCCGATGCAAACCCGACTGCAGGGAGCCCACCAGGCGGAGACCCGACCGGACGCGGACCGAGCACCGAAAGCCCGACCCTCGACGACCCGACCACCGCGGCCGGCGAGCCCCGTACGGAGGAGTGATCGCGATGTTCTGGCTGGTCCTGCGGACCGTACGCCGCGCGCCGCTGCGCCTGCTGCTGGCCGCGCTCGCGGTCGCTCTGCCCGTGGCGACGCTCGCCGCGACCCTGCTCTACGTCGACGACAGCTCCCACGTCATGACGAGGGTCGCGCTCTCGCCGGTCCAGGTGGAGATGCGGGCCGTGGGCACCTCCCTCGGCATCGATCCGCAGGTGCTGAGCAAGCAGCTGAGCACCGTGCCGGGGGTGAAGAGCGCGGATGTGTTCGGAAGCGCGGACGTGGTCGTCTCGGCGCCCGGCGCCTCCGGGCGGGTGAGCGCACGGCTGTCCGCCGTATCGCCCTCGTACCTGGCGCATCACCCGTGGGTGCACACCAACGGCGACCTGAGCAAAGGCGTCCTGCTCAATGACGCCGTCGCGGGCTCGCCCGACTTCAAGGGGGCGACCCGAGTCTCGATCGACCTGCGCGGCGACGTCAAACCGCTGGGCGTGTCGCTGCCCGTCGCCGGACGCGCGGACCTCCGGGACGCGACGACGTGGTTCGCGATCCCCGCGGGCGATGTGCAAGGTGACGTCGTGGTAGCTCCCCGCTCGATCATGGTGGACTACGACACCTTCCGGCGCCTGATCCTGCCCGCCGCCCGTACGGCACTCGGCGGCGCCACCTCGATCACCAACCCGGGCCTGTCGGAGCTGCCACCGGTCAGCCTCGAATCGCATGTGGCCGTCGACCACCGGGCCTACCCCACCGATCCGGGCGCCGCCGAAGTATGGTCGGGACAGCTGCGCAGGTCGCTGGAGCGGCAGGTGCCCGGCCAGGCCCTGGTCGCCGACAACGCCGCCGAACCCCTGCACGAAGCGGGCACCGACGCCACCAACGCCAGGACGCTGTTCTTCCTGCTCGGCGTCCCGGGCGTCCTCGTGGCCGCCGCCCTGGGCCTCGCCGCGGCCTCGGCCCTCGCCGAGGCGCATCGCCGCGAAGAGGCGCTGCTGCGGCTGCGCGGCGCGTCGGACTCCCACCTGGTGCGGCTGGCAGTCGGCCAGGGGACGCTTGCCGGAGGGGTGGGGACCGTCATCGGCCTGGGCGCCGCCGCCGCAGCCGTCTCCGGTGGCGTCGGCCACGCCGTGTGGCACGGGATCCCCGCGGGTCAACTGGCACTCGCCGTCGCCCTGTCCACCCTGGTGGGGACGGTCGTCACGGCCGCCCGCCTCGTTCCCTTGATTCGGGCCGGCCGCAAGGCGGCCCTGGTTACCGACCGCCGCCTGCTGGCGCCCCCGCGCCCGCCGCTGTGGCGCCGCGGGCACCTGGACATCGTGGCAGTGGCCGTCGGGCTGGCCATCCTGGCCGGGAACGTGATCGTCGGCGGGCTCAAACCGGCGCCGGTCCAGGGCCCCGCGCTGGCGCTGGCCTTCTACGTACTGCTGGCACCGCTCGCGCTGTGGCTGGGCATCAGCCTGCTCACCGTCCGCGGTCTGCTGCGGCTGCTCGCCCGGTACAGCCGTCCCGACCGGCCGCGCCCGTTGACGACGTGGCCGGCGACCGCCCTGCGCTGGCTCGGCCGCCGTCCCGCGCGTGCCTCGGTGTCCCTGACTCTCGGCGTGCTCGCGGTCGCGTTCGGGACCCAGACGGCGACGTTCGCCGCCACCTATCACACGGCAACACGTACCGACGCCCGGGCGGCGTTCGGCGCCGACCTGCGGCTGACCCCGAACACCGAACTCGTCCAGCCCCCGCCCCACCCGGGACCCGGCGTCCACGGCGTGACGCCGATCCACTCGATCCCGGCCCGCGCCGGAAGCGACCGCAAGACGATCATGGCGGTCGACCCCGCCTCGTACCGCTCGGCCACCGCCATCGCCCCGCAGATCACCAGCGGCGGCGGGCTCGACGCACTGGCCGGCAGGCCGTCCGGTGTGCTCGTGTCGCAGGAGATCGCCACCGACTTCGGGGTGGCCCCGGGCGACACGATTCCCGTCACCGTCTTCCCCGACGACCTGGACCTGTCCCAGCAGCTCGATCTGCACGTGGTCGGCGTGTACCGGGCCTTCCCACCCACCGACCCGCTCTCGGAGATGGTCATCAGCACCTCGACCGTGCCCAACCCGGTGCCGCCGGCCGACTTCTACCTCGCCCATGTGGCCTCCGGGCACAACCCGGCCCAGGTCGCGGCCCAGCTGCGGCACGACGGTTCGACCGCCGGCTATGCGGTCTCCACGCTTGCCGAGCGCATCCGCCAACAGCAGCGGGGTCTGACCGCGCTCAACCTCGACGGCCTGAGCCGGATCGAAGCGGTCGCGTCCGCCGGGATCGCCTCTCTGGGGGTCGGCGTGCTCGGCGCGTTCCTGGTGATGGAGCGCAGAAAGGAATTCGCCATCCTGCGAACCGTCGGCGCCGACACTCCGCGCACGCTCGCCGGTCCCCTCACCGATGGTGCCGTCGCCGTGGTCGGCAGCCTCGTCATCGGCATTCCCGTCGGCCTGGGCCTCGGCGTCCTCTCGGTCCGCGTCCTCAGCCTCTTCTTCGCCCTCCCCCCGCCCCTGGCCACCGTCCCCTGGGGCGCCCTGGCCGCCCTCGGCGTCCTGGTCCCGGCGATCTCCGCGATCGGCCTCACGCTGGCGCTGCGCAGAATCAACCGGACCGAGGTCACGGCGCTGCTGCGTGAGCCGTGAGATGCGAGGCACGGGGCCCTGGAGCGGAGAGCGCGAAGGTACCGGCCGGGACGGGGAACAGGAAGGGGTGGTCGTGGATGGGGTCGCTGGGGTCGGCCGGGCGGTGTCGACGCGGTCGGTGACCGGGTGTATGGGCTGGATGCGGGCGCGGATGACTACCTGACCAAGCCGTTCAGTTTCGCGGAGCTGTTCGCGCGGCTGCTGGCGCTGGTCCGCCGCGGCGCGAGCGAGCGGCCCGTGCTCCTTGCCGTCGGGGATCTGCGGCTGGACCCGGCCGGCCCCAGGGTGTGGCGCGGGCGGGAGGAGTTGCGGCTGTCGCCGAATGAGTTCGCGCTGCTGGAGCTGTTCCTGCGGCATCCGGGCGATGTGCTGACCCGCACCAGGATTCTGGAGCATATGTGGGCCTTCGCGTACGACGGGGTGTCCAACGTCGTCGACCAGTACGTGGCCTATCTGCGGCGCAAGATCGATGAGCCGGGCGGGGACGCACATTTGGAGACCGTTCGCGGAGCCGGATGCCGGCTGCGGGTTCCGAAGCCCGAGACGGGTGGGTGAGCGGTCATGCCCTTGCGGTGGCGGCTGGCGCTGCTGTTCGCCCCGGGCACCGCGGTGGTGATCGCCACGGCCGGGCTGCTGATTCTTCAGCAGCTGACCGCGGGCCTGAATTCCTCGCTGGATGCCACGCTGCGTACACGGGCCGCCGCGCAGGTGCCGTGCCTGGCCTCCTCCCACGGGTGCCTCAAGAGGTGCACGGCTCAGAGTGTTGTGGGCTGGCCGGGCCGGGAGCGGTTGTTGGGGCCGCCGCGGCTGCGGAGGGTGACTCCGGCGTCCACGAGCACGCGGTGGATGAATCCGTAGGAATGGCCGGTGAGCGTGGCCAGCGTGCGGATCGAGGCACCGTTCTCGTAGTCCGTGGCGAGTTGGGTGGTGACCTTTTCGCGTGCGGCGCCGATGAGTCGTTTGCCCGCCACTGCGCGTCCCCCTCTCCAATGGGTCGTTGGCGGAGGTTCATTAAGGAACCTCCAACGGTTGGCAGAGGTCTGCCCCGAACCGCGAGGCGCACACCGGAGACGATGACCGTGTTGTCGGAAGGTCCCGTGCTGCCCCTCCCCGCCTAGGGCGAAGCTGCGTTGCCAGTGTCGGCCGACGGGGGGTGGGGTGGGTTGAGGGCGAGATGACTCAGCATGGCAGCACTGTGACGGATCTCGGGGCATGAGGTGGCAGCCGGCTCCGGGGGGCCTGTGCATAGGCGGCCAGGGCGGGCGCTCGCATGCCTCGTTACCGAGTGTCGGTCCGACCGCCGAGCGCCGTATGAGGACGGGCGCTGGGGCTATGCCAAATATCGTCGGGGCAGGCCAAGGTGGTCTAGGTTTCCCCCAATTCCCTTCCGCAAGCCATGTGTCTTGTCACCTCGTCGAGGGGGAGGGGCACATGTGATGCTTGGCATCGGCCGATGTCAGCATTTCAATGGAATGTTTCCATATGGAACATGTATTCGCAGGTAAGATACGCGAAAATCCTTGATTTGACGGTCAATGAGGGCGCTTACTGCAAGAAGTTGTTGGTTCGGAATCCGTCATTCCGGTGTGACGATCCTGCAAGATCCTCAAGTTGCGTGCCGTTCGGGTGCGCCGATGCAGGGTGGGGAACGTCGTGGGGCGCAGGAAACGGATGATCGGGCGCTGGCCGAGTGCGGGCTCGGGCCGGATGGCTGTGGTGGGCGGAATGACGACCGCAGCGTTGCTGGCTGCGGGTGTTGCGGCGGTGCCGGCGGTAGCGGCGGGGCCGGATGTGCCCACGCAAGCCGAGGCGTTGGTGGACAGTGTGAAGCCGGTGCTGACCGCGACGGTCTCCAGCCCCGCCGGGGGGCAGGTCACGGCGAAGTTCTTCGCCGGCACCTACGCCGCGAACGGCGCCTGGGACCTGGTCAACGGCGGCACCGTCACGGTCGCTTCAGGGTCAGTGGCCCGGTACACGATCCCGACGTCGATGCCGTTGAACACCGAGTTCGACTGGCAAGTCCAGGCATGTCAGGGCAGTGTGTGCTCGGCCCTGACGCCGCTGGCGGACACGCACGTGTCGCCCATGCTGGGCGCCGGGGCGCGGGGCAACGCGACCCGGCTGTCGTTCTCCGCCGGGGATCACGTTTCCGCACAGGTGGAGGTCGGCTCGGGCAACCTGCTGGTCAACACCTCGGACCTGACGCTGCCGGGCATCAATGGCAATGTCGGCCTCGGGGCGGCGTCACGTCAGCCGCCGATGCAGGTGCTGTTCGAGCAGGCGGACGCGCAGGTGGACGTGCAGTTGTCGCTCGTGTCGTTCAGCAGTGAGCCCAAGACGGGGACCGCGCCGACGGTTGACACGTCGAGGTCGAAGTCCCCGTCGGGGCGGTAGTCCGTCGCCGCCTTGAGGACGGAACCGGTCGTCTGTTGTGCCATCTCATGCCTCCAGAAGAGGTGGGTAGGGATGTGCCTTGCGTGCTGTGCTGCCTGGCCGTGCGCCCGAGGAGGGGCTAGGGCCAGGTGATCGTGACCCGCGTGTGCCGTCGCTCGATGCGGCGTCCGGCGGGGAGTCGGTCCTCCGGCGTGCCCGCCGGGCGGACCTCGATGTGGGCGCGGTCGCTGCGGTGCTCGCGGTCCCAGGTCTGGATCTCGGAGACGACGCGCTGGGCAAGCTGCTCCCCGTGCGGGCCGTGCCCGATCGCGCCCAGCTCGAAGCGGTCCTCTTCTTCCGTGGCCCGCACGGTGCGGTAGGCGAAGCTGCCGCCTTCTACGAGGGTCGGGACACCGAGGGGCGAGGCAGAGGCGACCAGCCCGCGTTTGCGGGCGCCGGGCTTGGCTGCCAGCAGTGGCAGGTTGTCCAGCGCCGTCGTCAACCACAAGTCCAGGTGCTCGTTGGACTCCATGCCGCCCAGAGTTACCCCCGACCACGCCGTTGCCCGTGGCGCGAACAGCGCCTCGGACAGCGCCTTGGTGTCCGGCTCGGGGTGGCCGTCGATGCGCAGGCCGATCTCCTCGCCCTCCGTGTCGTGCAGGACGGCAAGCCCTACGCGGTTCTCGCCAGCGCCCTGCATCGGGACGAAGCCGCACAGCTCGAAGCCGTCGCTGACCAGGTGATCGCCCTCGCGGACGAAGGCGACGGTGCGCGTCAGGCCGCGCATCCGCAGGGGGACGACGAGCCGACCACCCTCCTTGAGTTGCTGCATCCAGGCAGGAGGGATGTCGGCGGCTTGCACCGTGACGACGATCCGATCGAAGGGTCCGTGGTCGGGGGCGCCCTCTTCCGCGTCGGCGGTGAGAACGGTGACGTTCTGGTAGCCAGCCGCTGTGAGGAAGGTCGTTGCCCGGTCCGTCACCTCGGAGTCGATGTCCATGGTGACCACGTGGCCCTCCTTCCCCACCATCTCGGAGAGGTAAGCCGCGTTGGGGCCGCCGGAGCCGACCTCCAGCACGGCCATTCCGGGCTCGATCCGGGCCTGCTCGATCTGCATGGCCTGGACCCTCGGGGCCGAAACTGAGCTGATGTCCACGCCGGTGGCATCCGTCTTCGTCACGGCCGCGAACTCCGCATCGTACGACTTGGCTGGCTCCACCTCGGGGGTGGCCAGGTGCCGCGGGACGGCACGGAAGGCGGCAACGACGCGGGGGTCCCGGGCAGCTCCAAACTCGATGAGGCTCTGCACCATGGCGTCACGCAATTGCTGTTCGTTGAGAGCTGCTTGGCCCGTGTCGGTCGTCATGCCGGGGACGTTAACCACCAGTGATCTCCTTCGTGGCGTTGCGCCATGCTTCGAGCGGATTTTGCAGGGTGGCGCGGGAAACGAGGGCAAGCTGCCCGCGCCGGGTGGGTAACCGCCCGTCGGTCCGATCGGTCACGTCAGGACCTACGAGCGGTGGCTATGGTCAGCGGCAGCGGCAGCGGCCGACCGGGCGGGTTGGCATGCCGCGCGGACAGCGGCCTTGCTGTAGCCGTAGAACCGGCCGCGCGCCGCGTCGTCGTAGTCGCAGGCCGGCGGTCGGCCGCCCCACTCGACCAAGTGGCAGGTGTCGCGGTAGGGGGAGGGGCGAAGACGCAGGTCGGGGAAGCCCGGTAGGCCCTCCAAGAGGCCGCGTGTCTCCTCCGCCAGGATCAGCAGGTCGAAAGACATGAATCCGCCACGGCGCGCTCCGCCCACGGGGACGGCCAGGAGCGGTGCCCGGTGGACGCAGACGGCTACGGCGTGATCAAGCAGCGACGGATCAGCGAGACGACTGCCGATGTACTCGAAGTCGTAGGCGAGCCGTGCCGGAACAAGGCGCGGGATAAGCGGGCGGATGACGGTCACGCCACCCCCTTGATGGAGTCGAACGCGACCAGCTGGTCCAGTAACTCGCCGACGACCCATCCCATCTGCCGCAGATGCAGCACGGCGTGACGGTAGTCGCCAGGCATCTCGCTTGCCCGCAAGGTGCGCGCCCGCTGAATGAGCGTGTTCGCGTAGGCCGACTCCTGCCATGCCCGAGTGGAAACAGCGATGTTCACGAGCCTCATGAGGTGGCCGCGGGATCGCTGAACGAAGTCCTCGATGACGTCCTCGGAAGGGGCGATGTCGTCCAAGGCCGTGGCGACGTCGTCAAGGAGGTCTTCGCTCTCATGCGCAGTCCAGGCCCAGCGGAGCAACAGGCCATGCACGTCGGTCAGGCCAGCAGCGTCCAGCGGAGGTTTCCACGGGGTGACGGTCTGGGCTTCGGGTTCGGCGGCCTGCGGTCCGGTCGTCGCAGGGCACGCCAACCTGCGGTGGTGAGTGCGAACGGTCATCGGTCCGCCCCCGGAAGGCTCAGCGTGCACCAGGTCGTCGTACCGTCGGCGCTGACCCCCCAGTCGTCGGCAAGGGCAGCAACGAGGAAGAGGCCGCGGCCGGTCTCGCTGGAGTCGCCCACCACACGCAACTGCGGGCGGAGGGCGGAGCCATCGTTGACCGCGAGCAACAGGCCCTGGAGGGTGATGACGAGGCGGAACTCGATTTCTCCACCCTCGCCGTACCGCAAGGCGTTGGTGACGAGCTCGCTGACCAGCAGCTTGGCGTCATCCAGGAGCGCAACCAGCCCCCAGGACCGCAGCTTGGACGTACTGATGCGGCGAAGCCGTCCCACCCACTGGCCGTCAGGGTCCCGTTCGAGTGCGCCGCCAGCCGCCGCGCCGCTGGAGATCCGCACCGCGAACTCGTCGCAGATGGGCTCGGCCACGCCAGGAATGGCCGCGGTGGGGGTGGTGATGCTCGCCGCTGAGCGCGTTACCCGGGTCATGAGAGCGGCTCCTCTCGTCTGGTGCGGAGGAGACGCGACACTTTCAAGGCCGAGGTCCGATGCGCGGCGATGACGCCCGTGCCGACCGGGCGCATGCCGGTGGCGGTTAAGCGGACCTGTATCAACCGGGCGCCGGCGCTGAGGATGATCCGCGCGCGATCAGTGGCCGTTCGGGCGGGGCCGAGGTGGACGAGAGAAGGGACAACGACACCGTAGGCGTCCGCCAAGGCGAGGGTATCGAGGAGTCCGACGAAAGCCGGCGAGTAGAAGTCGTCGGGGGCGTGCTCGACGAACAGGGCCGCCATCCTCAGCTCGTGAGTTCGGCAGTAGTCATCCAAGACGGCCGACAAGGCGAGACGGCGGCCCCGCGTCGTGCGCGTCAGCCGCACGAAGCCGTACACGTCCGGGTGGGGGACGGGGCAGTGCTCAGTGAGGGGGACCACGCGGCTGACCTCCACAACGGGACGGGTGGACTGAACCCTTCGAGCCTGACGCGGTCCCACCCCACAGGGAATGAACGGCTGTTGCACCTTTGTGGCACTTCCGTGGCCGCTCGCATACCGTCCGTGATTCCATGGCGGCAGGAGGGAGGCGCCCCGTGGTGAGCGTGAGGCGATGGACCGGCCACGAGGCAGGCTTGCTGCGACAGGCGCTGCGCATGAGCGTGCGTGCCTACGCAGCGCACCTCGGCGTCGGCATCCGCACTGTCTCCAAGTGGGAGAAGTTGGGCGCGGCCACCGGTCCATGGCCCGATACGCAAGCCATCCTCGACACAGCCCTCGCTCGTTCTGATGCTGCCGCACAAGCCCGATTCGAGCAGTTCCTCGGGTTGTCCTCGGGGCAGCGACCGAGGGGAACTTCGTCGCCCACGATCGCCGACCACGAGACTTGGACGGAGGATCTGGAGCGGATCGTGGTGTGTCTCGACCGCCAGGACTTCTCCTTCGCCGCCACCCTTCTGGAACGTTGGCTCGGCCGCGCCCAAGCGCGCGAGCTCGACGATCGTGGCCTGTACCTGTACGGGCGCTCGTTGGTCCTGTCCGGCGACCTGCGCCGCCTCCAGGGCACCCTTCAGGACTTGATGACCGCCAAGCGGCTCTACTCCGACGCCCACGACGTATTCACCGAACTCGACATCCCCCGCCGAGCCGCGCAGATCGAACTCTCCCTCGCGGTGGTCACCGAGATGGCCGGACACCTCACCCCAGCGGCCTCCCTCTATAAACAGCTCACCGGCGACGAAAGGCTCGGCTCGGCCGACCGCGCCCGTGCCCAACTGTGGATCGGCACAGCTCTGGCCAAGGACGGCCGAAATGAGTTCGCCATCCAGGTCATGGGGCAGGCGGCCCAGTGGTTCGAGGAACTGGACGAACCGGAGGACTGGGCGACCGCCCAGCAGAAGCTCGCACTTGCGCACCGCGGCGTTGGCGACCTCACCCGGGCCTTGGCTTACATCGATACGGCTCGCAGCAATGGGCGCTTCGAGACCCCACTCCAGCGCGTCCAGATCGAAACTGCGCACGGCCACATCCTGCTCACTGATCCGGCCACCCGCAGCGCCGGGAACGCCGTGCTCGACCGGGCATCGGACATCGCCACCCAATACGGCCTGAAACACCAACTGCGAAGCATCAAGACCGTTCGCAATAGCAAGGAGTACACGTGACTGACCAGGCCCCAATCAGCGACGCGGATCGAGCTGACGCCCGCGCCATCTGGGACTTCCACCAGATGGGCCACGAGCTGAGGCCGTGCTCCGCCGCGATCACCCTCGGCAGCCTCGATCTCGGTGTGGCCACCAACACCGCCGACCTCTATCACGCCTGCATGTTCCCCACCGTGGTATTCACCGGCGACACCAGCACGGCCACCAAGGCTAGGTTCCCCCGCGGCGAGGCCAACCACTACCGCGAGCACGCGCTCTTCCTGGGGGTGCCGGATGCGGCGATCTTGCTGGAGCCCAAGGCCACCAACACCGGTCAGAACATCGGCTTCTCCCGCGAGGTGCTGGAGAACGCAGGCATCGCAGTAACCACCCTGCTCTTGATCTCCATGCCCTATATGCAGCGCCGCGCCTACGCGACGTGCCGCAAGCTGTGGCCCGAGGTGGAGCCAGTCTGCGTCTCCCAGCCCTTGACGTACGACGAGTACGTCAAGACGCACGATGACGAGAAGCAGTTCATCGACATGCTGATGGGCGACATGGAACGGGTGATGGAGTACCCCAAGCGCGGTTTCGCCATCGAGCAGCACGTTCCGGAAAGGGTCCGCGATGCCTTCGACCGCCTCCGCACCCGCGGCTACGACAGCTGGCTCCTGCCCGCTTGACCATGCCGCGCTCTTGAGTGCACCGCCGGTGCGCACGTGCGCGATTCATCAGCCCAACCTCCTGCCCCGCCTTTCCACACTGGCGAAGCTCTACGTGGCTGACGTCTGGGTGGTCCTCGATGATGTCCAGTTCGTCCGCCGCGACTACCAGCACCGGGCCCGCCTCGCCGCACTCGATGACCCGCAGCAGCACCAGTGGCTCTCCTCGAGACCCACCTCCCGCACGGCCGCGCAACGTTGATCCGCGATGCTCGACTCGCGGACCCGCAGCGCGCGGCCCGCCGCCTCCACCAGCTACCCGCGCAGCACTACCGCGCCAGCCCCCACTGGCAGGTGCTGCATGCTGCGCTCGAACCAGCCGTCCGCACCATCGCTGAAACCGCTGGCACAGCAGCCGTCGCCGAGGCCACCACCGTTGCCTGCTGAACCTCCTGGGCTGGCGCGGCTCCGTCGTGCGCAGCAGTGACCTCGCCGCTTCCTCGGACCGCTCGGTACGTCTGGCTGACCTCACTACGGCGGTCGGCGCCGACACCTACCTCTGCGGCACAGGCGGCCTGCGATACCTCGACCGACGCCCCTTCGCGGAGCGGGAGCTCAACGTCCACGTATTCCGTCCGCCAGCCGCCGAGGACCTGTGGGCCGGAGCGGCGAAGATCTCTGCTCTGTGGGCGCTTGCCGCGTATGGGCCTTCCGGAGTGGGGGCAGCGTTCAACGACCTGCGCACGACCCGCTGATTTGACGCCGATCCCGCCTAAACCTCATCTGGGCGGGGGCCGAACGCCCGTCCGCAGCGCGGGTGCGAGATGGGCCAGGCCGCCGCTTCCTCAATGCTGCATAGCGTCCCGGTCGCCTTGTCGGGGTCCTGGTGACTGGCCCACCCGCAGCCAGGCCCTTCGAAGACTTCCATGAACCGCACGCCGGCCTCGCGGGACCGGTTCAGGGTGCCGGCAATGGCTGAGGACGACGGAGGCGCCGAGTTCTTGGTCGACAACCCGTCTGCCGGGAGCTGCACCTCTCCCTCAACGTCGCCTCCAGCCAACTAACTTGCTACGCCGCCAGGTTGGAAAAGCCTCATAGTGTTAAAGACGAGATCACCGAGTGGCCGTCGATATACCGCGCCAGCGGACGTGACCCACCGGGCGACGGGGGACAGCACGTGGGAACGTGCGAAGGGGAGTGTCGGAGCTCCGGTGCCGTCTCGGGCGCGGCCAGTCTTGCTCGGCTCTTGACCAACTACCCGCGTCTCAGCCGAATGTTCGCTGAGTATTCGCCCACGGCAGACAAGAAAGAGCTCGCAAGGACTGGAAGCTTTCACCGAAAGCATGCCAACATTGCATGATCCGGAAAACCACCATAGCGGACAGGTAATTGCCCCTGTGTGGGGGTGCCCATATTTTTCGAGACACCGAACTGCACAGGATTCGCCTCGCTTTTCTTATCCTTGCCCTAGGAGGCTCGTCTGCTGAATCCTACGATCCAATCCTCTCGCTTCGTCTCCCCGCCCTCTCGAAGCGCCGCGGGATGAGTGCTTTAGGCAGAAGGCAGGGGAGTACCGCTCCGTACCCACCGCGCTATGCCCTCTGTCTATGCGGCCAGCCTGTTGATGAGGATCTCCTGCAACGTGGGTACCGCAGCGACCCGGCGGTCAAGAGACATCAGTGGCGCATACCGGAGCCGCAACTCTCCATGCGAGCTGTGCTGTGGGCGCCACTGCGCGTGTCGGGGGCGAAGCCTGAACGCTAAACGGCCCGCTGGAGATCGTCACGGACGATGCGGCCCCGGCACAGGGTCCGTGAAGGCTGGCTTCCTGGCTGCGGCCGGTCCGACGGCTTGCCTTACCTGCTGATGTGGCGCGCAACATAGACGACAATCGCCGGTTAGCCAAACCGGCGATTGTGGGGACCATCGAAGAGTTCGCATCAGCTGCGCTTGGCGGCGGAGCTGGAGCGGTGCAGCGCATTGTGCCAGCGTCGTGACTTAGGAGAACGGCACCGTTCGCTGCTACCCAGATCACCGCGGTGCCCGTCGCTGAACTGCAACGGCGCCTCTGCACGATGGAGAGTCACGTAATGCAGTGTCGACCGAATGGCTCCGCTGAGGTAGGCGGAGAGGTGACGAGTTGACCGCCGCGGGGAGCAATCGCCTGCTCACACCGGAAGAAGTTGCCGCCTGGCTGAAAGTCAGCGAGACCACCGTGAAGAACAAGTATCGGGCATGGGGGCTCAAGGCTCAGAAAGTCGGCCGCCTTTTGCGGTTTCGCGAGCGCGACATCATTGCCTACCTTGATGACAACTACGGATAACGGCTGCTCTGCCGTTATATAGCCGAAAGGTGCCACGCATGGCTACGGTTTTCCAGCGATGCAAGTCTGATCCGAAGGCCGCCGCATATCCTTGCGTGAAGCCCCGTTGCGGCCACTCGTGGACAGTGCGATATCGCGAGCCGGGCGGTAGGACAGCGCGTCAGCGCGAATAAACCTTCGCCAAGAAGACGGGTCCGGGCGGGGCCGATGTCTTCGCGGCGAGGGTCGAAACCGACAAGGACGACGGTCTTTACGTTGACCCCAATGCGGGCAAGATTACAGTGGGCGCCTATGCTGAGGACTGGCTTGCCCGCCGAATAATTGGGGAGTCTACGTATGTAAATTACAAGGGCTTTATCGATAACCATCTCATACCGATGCTCGGCCATAGGCCGATCGCAGGGGTAGCAAAGAGAGAGAAACGGATCCGGGAGGATCCGGCCAGGGATGTGAAGAACGCCGCCGGAAGCCAAGCAGTCGACGAGGACGAGATTCCGACTCTTCCCGAGGTCCGCCGTCTTCATGAGTGCATGCCACAGCGGTACAAGTTGACCGTCTGGCTTCAGGCGGGGGCTGGGTTGCGGGTCAGCGAAGCTCTGGCCTTCCATGTCGGGTGCCTACGCCGCGACGTGATCCGGGTTCGTTGGCAGGTCAGCCGGAGGGCGTATCGCGAGGACTGCAAGGCTCGCCTCATACCTCTGAAGCACCGAGAAGAGGGGGAGTACCGCGAGGTCCCGGCCGCCCCCTTCCTTTGCGCCGAGATCGACGCCCATGTTCAGGTGTGGGCTCCGATCCCGCTCACTTTCCAGAATGCGGTGGGGAAGATTCGGCAGGTCGAGGTGTTCTTCGCCCCTCGCGAACCGGGGAGGGAGGTCATGCCCACCGCAAATACCTACGGCCATTACTTCAAGAGGGCGTGCGTGGCCGCCGGTTTGGTCGATGCAGAGGGCAGGCCGCGATACCATCCGCACTCGTTGAGGCACTTTTTTGCTTCGACCGCACTGGCGGCCGGCATCCCGATTCACGAGGTTTCGCGCTGGCTCGGCCACAAGTCGATACGGTCGACATCTACGGTCACCTCGTTCCAGAGTCATGGGACCGATGTCGAGGCATCATGCAGTCGGCATTGGCAGAGGCGACCTGACCGGCAGGGCTTGATCAAGTTCCTTAGGTGACCGGTTCGTTGGTGATGCCCAGGATGGGGAGTGCTCGTTGGGGTTCGTCGCGGATCGCCCGGGTGGTCTTGGCG
Source organism: Streptomyces sp. H39-C1 (assembly GCF_027158125.1). NCBI lineage: Bacteria > Bacillati > Actinomycetota > Actinomycetes > Kitasatosporales > Streptomycetaceae > Streptomyces > Streptomyces sp. H39-C1. Next base: position 25 of record NZ_JAPVLS010000124.1, on the reverse strand, counting down.
ATGTTGTCGGCTCCGAGGGTTTTCA
>NZ_JAPVLS010000123.1:0-21408 GCF_027158125.1 Streptomyces sp. H39-C1 | reverse complement strand
CTGCGGCCGTTGCCCCGAGCTGGTCGCGGACCAGGTGCTCGAACTCGCGGCGGTGGTCCATCAACCAGGCCATGTAGAAGAGCCCTTGATGGATCGCCCCTGCGTCGACCCCGCGCTTGAATTCCACGATGACCGGCGACCCGTTCTCGTCCAGGCCAAGCGAGTCGATCCGACCGCCGTGAATCGGCCCAGTGCAGTACTCGCTGGCCAGGAACCGGACGCCTAGCAGCGTCTCCATGTGCGCCTCGACCAGACCCTGCACATCGGCCTCGACCTCAGCAAGATGCGGCATGACCTCGGTCATGCCGCCAATGGTCGTATCCGTGCGGAACAGCTTCAGGCCCGACACCTTCCCCTCCTCGCCTCGGAGATCATCAACGCCGAGTCGGGGCAGGATTGTTTCCGCGAGGGACTTCGGGGGTGTGAAGGTGGCGTGAGAGGCTATCTCCGTCCGCCGCGTGGAGTCCGACTTCCCACGGCTCGCGGGGATCGAAATCCCACATACGTCCCACAAGATCGTGGTGCGAGCGCCCGGAGGGCTCCGTTTTCGCAGGTCAGACCCCATCGCTCGGTGGATAGGGCGAGTGCCTTCTAAGCACTTGGCCGCACCTTCGAGTCCTGCTGGGCGCACCACCCCTTTACCCATCTGGCCTGCCCGCCGGACGAACCCTTTTCACAGGTCAGGGTAGAGGTGATACCTCTCGACGTATCCGGTGCACCCCCTCCCGTGAGCAGGTGCCCACGGGCTGCGTCGGGCCGTGGCTGGACTTCTGCGGGTGGCTGCGGCGAGTACGCGGCGAAGTTCACGGGGCGGTCTCGTCAAGGGCATCCCGTAGTCTCTGGCGGGCGCCGACCGCAGTGCTCCCCCCACGAGCGGGGTGTTCCGTCCGGGCCGCCTTCGTCGAGGTCGCAGTGTCCGTTCTCCCCGTGCGAGCGGGGGTGGTCCGCGCCGGTCGAGACACCCTCAAAGCGATCGCCCGTCCGGTTCGACGCCGCCGTGGGCCCCCGGGCGTAGTTCAGGGGCTCGTTGTCAGTGGCGGTTGGTATCTCTGGAGCGTGGTTGAGCTCAAGGGTGCGACGGGGCTGAGCAGGCGGGTGGATGCCCGCTTGTGGGGCAAGGAGAAGGGATTGTTGCGGCCGTATCCGGTGATGTGTCATCTCCTTCTACCGACGGCGCGCCTGGCTCCTTGCTCAGCAAGGTTCCGCGCGGTCCGAAGCCAGCCGAAGCGTAGAAACGGACGGCTCCCTCATTCGGCGCGAAGATGCCGGCATAGATGATCAAGACACCATGCTCCGCGGCAGCATTCTCCGCCGCCATCAGTAAGGCCGCCCCGACACCCTCGCCGCGATGCCCGTCCAGGACGACGGTGTGGATGTCGGCCGCACGGCGGGGAGTCAGGATCTGATGGTCCGGAGGATCCGCCAGCAGGATGACCTCCACCATGCCCACCACCTCGCCCACCACCTCGGCAACCAAGATCAGTACCTTGGACTCGGCCGCAAGCACCTCCTCGAAATGCCTGCGCACAGCCTCGATGTCGGGCACGCGGTAGACGGCCGGATCGAGTTGAACATGCCTTTCGGCATTCGCGAGACGCAGGCGGACAAGCGCCGGCACGTCCTCCCACTCGGCGGCCCTCACCAAGATCGGCATGTGCGGGAGCCTTCCAGATCGCCCATCCCCACCGCAAGGGCGGGGGGCAACTCAAGCCGGGGCAAACGTTGCCTGATGCGGCACTAGATGCAGTGAGAGGTCCCTGCAGGGGTATCTGGCGACGTTCGGACCTGCTCAGAGGGCGGCAGCCACCCGTTCAACCGACCCGGCATCCACCCGTTCGCCGCTTTCATGTGAACCCGTCCTCGGACAGGTCTCTGACCTGCACCAGTGATGCTCTCGCAGCCCCACTGAAGCTCGGACTTCCCTCCTACCATCCCCTCCGTCCCCCGCTGTTGGTGGTGGGGAGGCTGGGGACACGAAGCCGGCACATCGAGAACAAACGCCAGATTCTCGCGCCGGCGGCAGGCTGGCCTCAGCCTGCCGCCCGCACGCGCGGGCCAACTGCATGAGAGCGTCAACGACCTGCTGCTCCTCGACTTCATAGATCCGGCAGAGATCACGGACATCGCGCTGACTGATGCGGCGCTGGCCGAGTTCCAACCTGGTCATCTTCGGTTGAGAGACCAACAACAATGCCGCTGCCCTGGTAGACGTCATGCCCTTGGCCTGCCGAAGCTTGCGGAGCACTGCACCCAGCTGGCACCGCTTGCTGGTGGGGCTGGCGTCGGTGTTCACAGGGACACGCACCTCCGGTGGGGTCAAGGCCGTCACACGCGCGGCAGGACAATCGATACTGCAAGCGTCGAACCACCAGCGCAGGCCAAGATCAATGCGTGGAGGAATGACACCGCGCGACCGTAGCGAGCGCGGCGCGCGGGTGAAGCTCAGAGACGAAACCGGGACGGCCGATGAACGGCGACGGACACCAGCCGACCCGGCGCCAAGCCGCACCAGGCGCCAGGAGCGGCCGCCTGGGGCGGGCGAGGCAGCATCATCGTCCCGTCAACGAAGGCTCCACGCGATCATCGCCGTCCGCATGTCCACCCATGATCAAACTGGTATATGCCGAACACCGGTGCCCATGGCGCAACCGGTATTACAACCATCCGCCATCAGAGCGAACGCGCTCGCCACGACCCGCACACCCCCTGGCTCCCCTCCACCACGCCGACGCCTGGCCGCGGCAAAACGCCCGCCACGGCCCCGTCACCCGCACGATCACGGAGCGACCGCCAGGAGTCAGAACCCACCTGATGGAGCCCGCCGTCTACACGTACGAAGCCAGTGTTTGCCGGCCGGTCGTCCTGGTGCCAGGCGGTATCACGGCCGCCGGTCCTTGGCGGGTGGGAACACAGCCGAAGGTCGAACCGCCGGAAGAAAATCCCCGCATGGACTTGGACAGTGAAAACCCAGCCGTGTCAGACCTCATTGCTGCGATCCGCGGCGGCGACCTCCCCACCGTGCACCGACTGCTCGGTGAACGCCCCGCCCTTGCGACGGCCCGCTTCGGCGGCACCTCAAAAGGACGCACTGCGCTGCATATCGCCACCGACTGGCCCGGCTACTACCCGGCGGTCAGCTCCGCGCGGCCGACCTGCTCCTACGCCACGGCGCGGACATCCATGCCACTCCCGGCTACGCCGAGGCACGGTCGTGAACATCGCCACGGATCCCGACACCCGACGTGAACTCCTGGCGTCATCGACTGGCCGGCCTCGTCCTCGAAGACTACCCAAGCTCTGTTCACCGCCGCGGTGCTCTTACCCGCGGCCAGACCTCCCGCCGCCACAGCTCCACCGCGTCGTCGTCCCCCTCGATCGCGCGCCGGGCGGGCTGCTGCCACGACCAACCGTGCCGCCGAAGCAGCCGCCACGTGCCCTCCACGGTGTACGAGACATGGAACAGGCGGCCGATCATCGTCTTCACCCGGGCCAGCGTCCACCGCTGGTCGGCCCACCCATGCGTCAGCGGGCCACGCTCCAACTCCCGCTCCAGCCGCGCTATCTGCGTCTCCGACAGTCGAGGCCGGCCAGGCGAACCCTTCGACGCCACCCCGGCCAGGCCCTCCTCGCGCCACTGGCGCCGCCAGCGTTCCACCGACCGCTCCGAGACCCGCAACGAGGCAGCGATCTCCCGATTCTTCTCGCCAGCCTCGAAGCCAGCCACGGCCTGGAGCCGGACCTGCTCTCGCCCGGCCCTCTCGGCGTCGGTCAAGCCGCCGCCCTGCGGATATCTCACCCCACCAGGACTACCGAAGCCACCCACGCGCTGTCCGGCAAACAGCCCGACATCACCCGATCAAGTTCAGTACAGGGGCTTCATCGCCTATGACTTGGCGCCGGATCGGCATCACCGTGTTCACGTGCTTTCTGTTCCTGGCCGCACCGGCTGTGCGCACGGGCCGGACATTGTCCGGCCCGCGATACCGGCGCGCCCCACGTGCCCGCACGACGGGGTTCTCCTCGCTCTCCATACTGTCTGCCCAGCGCGATCGCGCGTCGTCTGAGGCGCCCCCTTCCGGCACCCGGACAGCCAGGTTCAGCTCGTCCAGCAGCCGCAGTGCCTCCCCCATCGAAACCTGGGATCCGCGGGCCCACCTTTCCACAGACCCCGCCAAGGTCGGATCAAGGCCGCTCAGCTCAGCAGATCACGAACAGACGCTGCCTTGGCGATCCCCCTGCCACCGCGCTCCTCTACCGCGTGCTGCTGCCCTTGCGTCTACTACTCGTGAGCTGGCCCATGAACGCGACGATGAAGCCGGCCACAAGCATCACCGCGCCGGTGAGGGTGCCCCACGCCCGGGTTTCGGGATCGCGGCTCAGCATGCCGAAGACAAGCTGCCAGCACAGGGCGAAGGCCACTATCAGCTGGCCCCAGCCATAGAGACGAGGGTTGCGGACGTGACGCCGATTCCTGGGCAGCACCCAGCCACGGGTGACCGCCGCGAGGCCGACGGCGGCGATGAGCGACGCTATGAGGAGAAGGGGCAGAGCAAGGTAGGGGTTCATGATCTCTCTCCCGCGCGCCGGACCCACGCCGGACGCCAGCGAGATCATGACACGGCTGTGACGCGTCTCCAGACGCTGCCCCCGCGCCGATCGGCGAACGGCGTCAGATGGGATCGCCGCTGTAGGACAGTCCCGTTCGGTCCAGGCCGAGTTCGTGGAGCGCGGCGCGCAGGGACAGGTCGGCGCGGTGGACGATGAGGGTAGTGCGGTGGGCGCGGGCGGCGGCCATCAGGGGGAAGAACACCGAGGCTGCCGCCGTGCCCAAGCGGGGGACCTGCGTGAAGTCGAGGTGTGCCTCGGTGGGTGAAGCCTGCAGGAGCGCCGCCAGCAGTTATCCGATAGTTGCGGCGTTGTCGTGGTTGATCGGGAAGGCCCCGCGCACGGTCGATGAACGGGTCGACAGCACCGGAAGAGAGCTGTTGCGGTGAATATGGTTTCGACCCGGACGCAAAGGGCGTGTCACGGAGCGGTCCATGGTGCTGAGTGTGGTCTTGATCGTGAGGTCCGTACCGCACCCGGTGCGGAGCTGTCTCACCCTCAGGGAGATTTGATGTTGCGTATCGCCAAGGCCGCCACGGTCATTGCAGCTATGGGCGCCGCCCTGTTCGGCGGTGCGGGACTGGCCGCCGCCGACGCCGACGCGCAGGGTTACGCGATCGGCTCGCCCGGTGTGCTGTCGGGGAATCTGATCCAGGTGCCCATCCACATTCCGGTCAACGTGTGCGGCAACACCGTCAGCGTGCTCGGTGCGCTGAACCCGGCGTTCGGCAACCGCTGCGAGAACACCTCAGACCACCACATGGGTGACCAGGGCGGTCAGGACAACCGCGGCGAGGGCAACTGGGGCCAGGACAACCGCGGCGGCGATGACCACAGCGGTCCGGCCCAGTGGGGCAACGACCACCACGGCAGCGACATGCACGGCGCCGGCATGGCCAACTGCGACCACTGATCGCGCTCCGGCGCGTGGGGCGCGCCTGATCGGGTTGCCGGTCTAGCGTCGTGCGGCGGTGCGGCGTGCGCGGCCGGCCTACGGGTGATCCACTTTCTGCCGGATCGTATGCCAGCCCTCCAGAGTGATGTGGTCGGTGCACGGTCTGCTTTTCCCGCTGCCCCGGGAAGGGTCGGGGGCTTCGTTCGGTGACCACAGCACCGGACGAAGCCTTCCCTGCCGACCTGGCACGGCACGCGCATTCGCTCGCGTTCCACGACCCCTTGTTCATGATGCGCGGGTCCGTTTGTGAAGTGTGGCGTGCGCAGGAGCCGCCCGCCGGGTGTGTGGGCGGGGTTGGTGCAATCGTCGTAGCCATCCGGGTGGCCTGCGAACGAGATGCCGGCATACCTGTGCCAAGAGCGTTAGCGGAGACGGTCGTTGGATGCCAAAGCAGGGAGGGGCAGTGTCACCGGAAGGAGCTGCCCCGCCGGCCGGTACGCGTCTTTGCCTCCTGGGGTCAGCGTCTTGGTGAGCTGCCGCTCGTGAGTCGCTGTGCGATCGCGAACGGTACTGCTTCCGCAAGGTGCAGTGCTGGGGGGAGGAGGTCTTCCCAGAAGGCATCGACGTCGGGGGGCGATGCCGTCGTCAGCCGGCAGTCGGCGGCTTCGGACTCTTCCGGATAGCGGCCGTTCGTCTTGGTGTGGGTGACGTTGAAGGAGGCGCTCTCCAGCAGACCGAGCAGGTCCACCTGCTCCATGCCCGCGGACCTCCAGGGCTCGTCGGCTCGAAACGCCAGAAGCCGCGCGTAGGGCCCGGAGAAGATGCCGCGCAACTGGCCCAAGGTGGGTTCTTCCGCCGCCAGGACTTCCAGGGTCTGGGTACTGAGGGGTGGTCGGCCGCAGGTCAGGCGGTCCCAGATGGTGATGCCCAGGACAGTGGCCGCGCTGGCGTATCGCCAGGTGATCTCCCCGATGGTCCGCTCGTAGGCGACCGCTGCCGAAGAGGCCGCTCGCGCCGCGAGCTGATGATGCGGCGTTGGGCCCTGTCCGGTGTATCCCTCCTCCAGATCGGCCTTGGCCAGCAGTCTCCGCGTCAGGGCGTGGGCGCATTCCCACTCTCCACGCAGCTCTACGTGCGCGCGGTTCAGGCATCGCAGCGCCCCCGACTCCTCACTGCTCAGCAGGCCGAGATCCTTCAGGTCGGGAAACCGTGGGCTCATCCGCTCCCCCTTCGCCTCAGCTGGGCGGCGGGAGGAGTTCGACCCGCCCGCGTGCCCAGGCTGGAAACGGTCACTCCCGCACAACCATCCAGCGAAGGACGCAATACCCAGATATCGGGACGGTGACGCCCGATGCGGTCGGCTGTGCGCCGATGGCCATAGGGGTGGCGGTGCTCGGACCTCCCTGCGCGCGGGACGACGGCCGCCTGGGCCGGCCCTGTCGGCGGCCATGCGCGAAGACGGCCCGCCGGCGGACGCTGCCCGCAAGAGGCGTCCGATAACCGCACGTGGCTGCCGGTCACTCGGGTGGCGTCACGGTTGAGCGCCGGGTGACCACGTTCGGCCCAGGAGCGTTGCGGGGGCTCTGAGTCCATGGTGCTTTATTCGTAGCTTAAGTCACATTACGGGCATTCTGTGCATGGCTCCGTGTGCGGCTCCGAGCGCTCGCTGCACACCGCCGCCACGCCGGCCACTGGGCAGGCACCGGCTCTCACCTGGAACGGATGTCCCATGCCACGATCCCATCCGCGACGCCGCAAGAGTCCGACCCGCCCCGCCGAGCGAACCCTCGCGGCCGTGGGCACTCTCGCCCTGGTCGCCGCCGGCGTTCTGACGACCCTCGGTCCCGGGGTCAGCTCCGCCTCCAGCCACCGCGAGGCACCGCTGACCGCCGGTGACCCGAAGGTCGACAACACTGACGTGTACGCCTTCACCAGCCCCGACAAGCCCGACACCGTGACCCTGGTGGCGAACTGGATCCCGTTCGAGGAGCCCAACGGCGGACCGAACTTCTACCCGTTCGCCAACGACGCCCGCTACAACATCAAGATCGACAGCGATGGTAACGGTAAGCCTGACGCCACCTACACCTGGGCGTTCACCGATCACATCCGGGACGACGCCAACCAGTTCCTCTACAACACCGGCGTCGTCAATTCCGTGGACGACGCGAACCTGAACTTCCGCCAGACGTACAACCTGACCGTCACCGACGCGAGCGGGAACTCCAAGACCCTGCTCAAGGACGCGCCGGCGGCCCCGTCGAACACCGGCAAGGCCTCGATGCCCGACTATGCCGCGCTGCGCAGCCAGGCCGTGGTGCCGTTGGCGGAGGGCGGGCAGTCCTACGCCGGTCAGGCGTCCGACCCGTTCTTCCTGGACCTGCGGGTCTTCGACCTGCTCTACGGCGGGAACCTCAAGGAGAGCGGCCACAACACGCTCGCGGGTTACAACGTCAACACCATCGCCCTGCAGGTCCCCAAGAAGGACCTGGCCCTCAAGGGTGATGCCACCCGCAACCCGGTGATCGGCGTGTGGTCCACCACCGACCGCAAGGGTGTCCAGGTCGCCGCTTCCGGCAGCAAGGGCGACGAGGGCTCGCAGTCCAAGGGCAATGAAGGCAGCGAGGGCAACGACGCCAAGGGCGGGCCGCCCACCGAGGCGGGCTGGCACCAGGTGTCCCGGCTGGGCAACCCGCTGGTCAACGAGGTGGTCGTGCCGCTGAAGTACAAGGACGCCTTCAACGCGCTGACCCCGGACAAGGACCACACGGTCACGCCGGTCGTCGACAAGGTCAAGGACCCGATCGTCCCGAAGCTCGTGCAGAGCATCTACGGTATCCCCGCCCCGGCCGCGCCCCGCGACGACCTGGTGGAGATCTTCCTGACCGGTGTGTGCAAGGACTGCGGACCGATCAAGGCAGACCTCAACTCGCAGCTGCTCAACGCCGACGTCCACAAGGACGCCTTCACCCCGGCGGAGGAGCTGCGGCTGAACATGGCCGTGCCGCCGTCCGGCAACCCCAGCCGTCTGGGGGTCCTGGGTCAGGACCTGGCCGGCTTCCCCAACGGCCGACGCCTGAACGACGATGTCGTCGACATCGAGCTGCAGGCCCTGGAAGGCGCCGCGCAGACCGGGAAGATCGTTCCCGCGCTCGCGGCCGGTGACGGCGTCGACACGCCCTACCGCCAGACCGGCACCTCCTTCCCGTACGTCGCACTGCCCAACACCGCCGCGGTCAACCAGGCCGACTCGCAGCGGCCGGACGGCGGCATCGGAGCCGGCCTCGGCGGCACCGCCCTGAGCGGATCCACCGTCGTTCCCGCCACCGCACTGGGCGGCGGCGCGCTGCTGGCCGTGGCCGGAGTGCTGTACCTGCGCCGGCGCAGGCACGCAGGCCGTCCGTGACCACCCCTGCCGCACCTGGCCGCCTGCGCTCCGCACTGGAGCGCAGGCGGCCGCGGGGGCTGTGCAGGTTCCGCCCGGCACGCCCCCGCCGGGTGGCCGCGTCCCTCGCCGTCCTGACGGGCATATCGCTGGCCTCCTTCGGCACCTGCGCCCTCATCACCGCCGGGCCAGGACCCGCCAGGAGCGCGGACGTCGGAACCCTCCCCGTCTCCCAGGGCGGGGGCCGGACCGCCTCTGCCGGAGCTTCGGCTCCGGCGCCGGTGCGTATCCGAATACCCGGGATCGACCTCGACGAGACCCTGATCCATCTGCAGGTGCGGCAGGACGGCCACCTCGGCGTCCCCGAGGGCCCGCAGCAGGTCGGGTGGTGGAGCGAGGGCCCCCGTCCGGGGGATCCTGGCGCCGCGATCATCGTCGGCCACGTCGACTCGCGTACCGGCCCGGCCGCGTTCTACAACGTGTCCTCCCTGCGACCGGGGGACGCGATCACCATCGACCGCGAGGACCACTCCCACCTCGCCTTCACCGTCCGGGCGCTGCGGCAGTACGACAAAGAGGATTTTCCCGACGACCAGGTCTACGCCACCGCCGGCGCCCCCGCATTGCGGTTGATGACCTGCGGCGGCACCTACGACAAGGCCCTGCACGAGTACCGCGACAACATCGTCGTCTACGCGACCCCCGCCGACCCACAACCCGCGGCACCGCCATCAGCCGCCTCCCCATCAGATGTCCCAGACCGGAGCGGGAATTGACCGAGTCCGAACGCATGCGCCCCGCACGCCGTCACCACATCCGGCTCGCGGTGATCACCAGTGCCCTGGGAGTGGGTCTCTTCCTCGCCGGCGGCCTCGGCCTCTCTCCGTGGCCGGCCGCACGATCCGAGCAGGGGACTCCCGCCGCCGACGCGGTGAGTGCTCCGGTCAGTGATCCGCTCGCGGCGGACATCACCGGGTTGCAGGACCACTTGCGCAAGACCCCGCAGGATCCCGTCGCGCTCGCCACGCTCGGCCTGGACTACGTCCAGCAGGCGAAAGCCACCGCGGACCCGTCGTACTACCCCAAGGCGGAGGAGCTGCTCAAGCACTCGCTGGCCGTGCAGAAGGCAGACAACTTCACCGCACTGGGCGGCATGGCAGCCCTGGAGGCAGCCCGCCACCACTTCACCCCCGCACTTAACTGGGCTCGGCAGGCCGTCGCCGTCAACCCGTACAACTCCTCGCTGTACGGAACCCTCGCCGACGCGTTCACCCAACTCGGCCGCTACGGCGAGGCTGCCGACGCCGTGCAGCGCATGGTCGACCTCAAACCGGGGACGCCGTCGCTGTCTCGTGCCTCGTATGTCGCGGAACTGCGCGGGGACACCGACACCGCCCGCACCGACATGCAACGCGCTCTCCAGGACGCGGCCGGGCCCGCCGACCGGGGCTTCGCCCACTACTACCTCGGCGAACTCGCTTTCAACACGGGCGATCCGGCCGGTGAACTGGCCCAGGCACAGGCCGGACTGCACGAAGCCCCCTCCTCCGTCGCCCTGCTCCAGGCCAAGGCCCAGGCCGAAGCGGCGCTCGGCAAGACGGACGCCGCGATCGCCGACCTGACCCAAGCCGTGCAGCGAGTCCCGCAGCCCGAGTACGTCCTCGCGCTCGGTGAGCTCTACCAGTCCCTCGGCCGCACCCAGGAGGCAAACCAGCAGTACCAGGTCTTTAGGGCCGAGCAGAAACTCTTCGCCGCGGGCGGAGTCGCCCTCGACTCCGACGCCGCCCTGTTCGAAGCCGACCACGGCAACCCGCAGGACGCCCTCACCATCGCCCGCCAAGGTCTGCGGACCCGCCCGTTCCTCGAATCCCACGACGCGCTGGCCTGGGCCCTGCACACGAACGGCCGTGACCGCGAAGCACTGGAAGAATCGAACGAGGCACTCGCCCAGGGCACCCGCAACGCGCTGTTCCACTACCACCGAGCCCTGATCCAACAGTCCCTCGGTGACAGCGCGGCAGCGCGGACGGATCTGACCCTGACCCTGACCATCAACTCCCGATTCAACCCGCTGCACGCCCCCAACGCGCGGGCCATTCTCGCCGCGCTTCCCAGCACTCCGTAACGAACCCGGCCCAGGTGGGAAGGCACGGCTGAGAGATCGTCAACCGCGTGAGCGCACCCACCTGGGCTGTCGGTCTGACTGACGGCAAGAAGGTCCGCGCCCGTGCTGGCCTGGCACTTTGAGCAGCGCGCTGCGCTCCGGACGAGCCTCAGCCCGCCAGTCGGCCTCCGACGGCCCGTTAGTCTTCCTGGATGTATCAAGCTGTCGTCGGCTGTACGGACCCCGATCCACGGCTTCGTTTGGTCCAGCTCGTGGAGCGGGGCGATGCGCTGTTGCGGCAATTGGAACGCACCGCGCAATGCGTCGCGGCGGCTGACCGCCGTGAGGCTGTCAGCCCTTCCGCCGGGACACTGACCGCTATGAGGGAAGTCATCTCCATTTACCAGAAGATCGCGCAGCGGTACGTGGACGCGGACCTTGATGACGCTACGACGCTGCGGCACCTGGCCGACACACTCGACGGGACCACCCGCTGCGTGCGGCTACTGACCCCCCGGAACGGGCAACTGCCTAGCGTCACCTGCCGCCCTTGACTTCCTGCGCAACCTCTCAGACGCAGCCCGTGCTTCGTCGCGCATGATTGCGTAAACGACATTGCAGGCGTGGACGGCCACACGTGCGAGCGGGCGCGGGTACGTAGTAGTGCGGCGGCGTCTTCGACACAGAGGTCACTCGCCCGGGTTCGCCTGGGCGGATGCCAGCAGCAACCGGCCGGCTGGCGAACACCGGGCCGCCGCCGGGTCCTGCCCGGCCGGGGAGGAGATACTGGAGGACGCCAGCCGGACCTTCGAAGACCCTTGGGACTGGCCGAGGCGGACGGGGACGTCCAGCAGATGCTCCGCGGGAGCGGGGAGCACGCGGGCTGATCCGCGCACTGGGTGCAGGGCCACTCCTATGGCGCTGGTGGCCAGAGCGCTGCGAGGCCGGTGGGCTCGAACGAGGCCAGGCCGTGTGCCGTGGCAGGGATCCCGGCCGCGTTCGGTCTACTGGACGAAGCTGGCATCCATGCTGCCCAGCGGCTGGGAGTTGTCCTGGGCCAACGGGAGGGCGATGTCGAAGACCTGCTGGCCGGTGGGGAAGTTGCCGACGCGGTCGGCTTTTCCGTTCAGGACGTTGACGCGGTAGAAGCCGTAGGTGCCGCTCGCCTGCAGCGCGGCGAAGCCCCGGTTCGTTCCGGCCTTGGGCGAGTAGTAGATGTCGAAACCGGCCGACGGGCCCGCGTTGACTCCCAGACCGCCCGTGGGCGCGAGGGTTCCGGCGTTGGCCGGGGACTGCAGCGAGACGCGGACGTTGACGGTGTCGATGTCGAACAGTGACGTCGCGGTCGCGGTGTTCAGGTCGTTGTTGGTGTACGCGGCGCCGGTGACACCAAGCGCGGTGGTGGGCGTGGTGGCGGGCGGGACGGCGGGGTTGGTCAGGGTGCCGTCGACGGTGGTGGTGAGAGGGGCGGCGGGATCGTCGATGTTGTGGCGCAGGTTCTGACCGGTGTCGCTGATCACCCGCAGACGGTTGGCAGCCGGGTTGAAGACGCCGAAGTTGTTGCCCTGCAGCGCCACGGTCAACTGCGAGACCTTGCTGGCGTTCGCGTCGCGGTCGACAGTGTAGACGCCACCCTTGTCGCCGACGCCGTACAGCTTCCCCGCCTGAACACGGAAGTCGATCCCGACCAGCTTGGTGTCCCCCTGCAGGCCGTGCACACGGCCGCCCGAGCGGAGCGACTACGGCGCGTCCTCGGAGAAGCTGACGAGCCGCTGGTCGACGGTGAGGCCCATCACCTTCAAGCCGTCACCGTGCCCGTCGCCTGCCGCCGCTGTGGTGGCCGACGCAAAGGGACAGGCCAACGCGAGCGCCAGAGCAGGAACGACTATCCCTGCACGCATACGAGTCTCCCAGGGGAAGCAGCCCGAACCGGACGCCGGGCGTCACTCCGTGACACAAACACACCAATTCCTGCATGGCCCGTCACGAAGACCGTCCGGGGGATGCCGCAGACCAGCACGCTCACACCGCCAGGTTCACATTCGGTGACCGACGTGAGCGCTGACGTACGGCCGGGGCCCGCGAGGGGTTCAGTCGGCGGAGGGCTCGGCGGAGTGCAGCCCGACTGTCCACTTCTCCTCGATGCGGCCGAACTTCCAGACCCCAATGGCGATGATCCAGGTGGTGAAGAACAGGCCGACGATGATGAAGCCGATGATGTTCAAATCCAGACCACCGACCCAGTCCCAGAACGGGCCGTGCAGATCGAGTTGGTCCGCGAGCAGTCCGAACAGTTCGACGGTCCCGATGATGAGAGCGACGGCGACGGACAGCCCGGTGATGGTGAGGTTGTAGTAGACCTTGCGGACCGGTTTGGAGAACGCCCAGCCGTAGGCGAAGTTCATGAACGATCCGTCAATGGTGTCCAGCAGGGACATGCCTGCGGCGAACAAGACCGGCAGGCACAAAATCGCGTACCAGGGAAGTCCGGAGGCCGCGCCGGAACCGGCAAGGACCATCAGGGCGATCTCGGTGGCCGTGTCGAAGCCCAGGCCGAACAGCAGGCCGAGCGGATACATCTGCCAGGGCTTGGTGATCGACTTCATCACCCGTCCGAGCAAGCGGTTCATGAAGCCACGGTTGTTCAGTTGTTCCTGCAGGGCCGCTTCGTCGAAGTGACCGGTGCGCATCTTCCGGAAGACTTTCCAGATCCCGGCCAGGATCACCAGGTTGATGGCCGCGATGATGTAGAGGAAGGCGCCGGAGACGGTGGTGCCGATCAGGCCGGCCAGGTGGTGGAGCTTCGAGTTGTCGTCCTGGACCGGTCCTGCGAGGGCCTTGATGCCCAGCGAGAGTAGGAACGCAAGGACGAAGACGATGCTGGAGTGGCCGAGGGAGAACCAGAAGCCCACCGAGAGCGGGCGCTTACCCTCACCCATGAGCTTGCGGGTGGTGTTGTCGATGGCCGCGATGTGGTCGGCGTCGAAAGCGTGCCGCATGCCGAGGGTGTACGCGGTCACCCCCATCCCGATGCCGAACGCCTTGGTGCCCACCGTGTAGTGCTCCGGTGCGACGATCACCACCAGCGTGAACCAGCCGATCACATGCAACGCCAGGATGAACGCGGCCATGCCGCCAAGGCGCGTCCATTCCTGCCTGGTCATCGATGTGCGCAGGCGCGCCCAGCGCGATACCGGCGCGACGAGAGTTGACGAAGGAGCGGGGGAGGTGGAGGTGAGCGCCATGGGACTGCTTTCTTCCGGTCCGGTCAGGCGTAGCTCATTCACCGTAGAAGCACGGAGTTCCTACTTGCAACTGATGCGCAGTAAAGAATAAGCAATTTACCGAACCTCAAGTCCGAGGCCACTCACAATATCGTCCACCTGTGCGACCGGGCGATGCCAACCCTCAAATGGCCGCATAAGTTCAGGCCAACGGCGATACCTTTATGGACCCGCTGGTCGGAGGTTCCGGTCGAGAGAATTAAACGCGTAATCCTCTTGCGCAGCACGGGATGCAGAGCAGAAACGATCATCCAGCCTCCTCGACCACCCGCATGACCTGGGCATCTTGATTCCTGGGCAGAAAATAGTCCCATTAAATCCATCGGCGGGGTGGCTGGAAAACTCTCTCCATTGAGTGGAGTTTCATATCGGAGCCAATCCGCAGTGCGCTTGGCTCCGAAGAGCATGCGGAGGTCCAAACCTCCGAGACCGTCCCCACGTTCGCGAGAGAAAGAATCTTCATGACCGCAAACGCATCACCCGCCGGCAGCAGTCGGTGGAAGTCCGCGGCGATGCTGCTCGCGCTCGGTTCGGCAGTCGCCGGCGCCGCGCTGGCAGGACCCGGCACGGGTGTCGGCCAGGCGTCCAGTCACCGGGAAGCACCGCTGATCGCGGCTGACCCGCAGGTCGACAACACCGACCTGTACGCGTTCACCAGCCCGGACAAGTCCGACACGGTGACGCTCACGGCCAACTGGATCCCGTTCCAGGAGCCGAACGGCGGGCCGAACTTCTATCCATTCGCTGAGGACGCGCACTACGACATCAACATCGACAGCCAGGGCACCGGCAAGCCGGACCTGACCTACCGATGGACGTTCCGCAACGAGGACCTGCGCGGCGAGAAGACGTTCCTGTACAACAACGGCGTCGTGAACAACCTCAACGACAAGACGCTGCTGTTCCGCCAGCACTACTGCCTGCAGGAGATCCGCGCGGGCAAGAAGCCGGTCACGCTCGTCGCGGACGGCATCGCCACGCCCTCGAACGTCGGCAAGGCGTCCATGCCGAACTACGGCAGGCTCCGCAACCAGGCGACGCAGAAGCTGCCCGGTGGCGGCCAGACCGTCGCCACGCAGGCCGCGGACCCGTTCTTCCTGGATCTGCGGGTCTTCGACCTGCTCTACGGAGGCGACCTCTCCGAGACCGGCCACAACACCCTGAACGGCTACAACGTCAACACGTTGTCCATCCAGGTGCCCAAGTCCAAGCTCGCCTACAAGGGCAACGCCAAGCGCAACCCGGTCATCGGCGTGTGGAGCTCCACCGAGCGGCGCACCATGCAGCTCAGCCCCGGCAAGCAGACCCCCACGGGCAAGTACGTGCAGGTCTCACGTCTGGGCAACCCGCTGGTCAACGAGGCCGTCGTGCCGGCCGGGCTGAAGAACGCCTTCAACGCGCTGCCGCCGTCGGAGGACCACAACCAGCCGAAGGTCGTCGCGAAGGTCCTCGACCCGGAGCTGCCCAAGCTCATCCAGGGCATCTACGGCATCCCGGCACCCGCCACCCCCCGCAAGGACCTCCAGGAGATCTTCCTGACGGGCATCGCGAAGGCGACCAACGGGCCGCTGGCCGTGGACCTGAACTCGCAGCTGATGAACCTCGACATCAACAAGAAGCGGTTCGTTCCCGCCGAGGAACTGCGGCTGAACATGTCGACACCGGTCACGGCCAACCCGGACCGGCTCGGTGTGCTCAACGGTGACTTCCAGGGCTTCCCCAACGGCCGCCGCATGGGTGACGACGTCATCGACATCGCCATCCAGGCACTCGAAGGCGCCACTCCCGGTCACCTGATCCAGGCACTGGCCGCCGGTGACGGCGTCAACGGGCCGGGCGCCCCGTTCGGGACCACGTTCCCGTACGTCGCCCTGCCGTACACCGGTTCGGTCAACCAGGCCGGCTAATCCCGGCTAGTCCCCCACAGGCCGGTGCGGGCCGACGCCACCTGCCCGCACCGGCCCTTGTCAACGATCCAGCCGCAGGTTCGTCCGCGCAGGGCCCGGATCTGTCGTTCATACCGGTACGCAACAACCGCCAATGAGGGATGTCGTTCATGCGCCGCCTCGCCCTGATCGCCACCGCCGCCGCGCTGTGTGCCGGCCTGTCCGGATTCGCGGCACTGGAACACACCTCCAACTCCTCTCCCCCCACGGCGGCGCCCGCTCCGGCGGCCGACGCGGCCCATACCGCGCTGTCGATCGGTGCGGTGGTCAGCCAGCTCCAGGACAAGCTGCGCCTGCAGCCGGCCGACGCCGCATCGTGGGCGCAACTGGGCTCCGCATACGTCGAGCAGGCCCGGCTCACCGTCGACCCGACGCTGTACCCCAAGGCGGAAACGGCATTGCGGCGCTCGCTGACGCTGCAACCGGACGTCAACACGACCGCGCAGACCGGCATGGCCGGACTCGCGAACGCCCGGCACCAGTTCACTCAGGCTCGCACCTGGGCCGATCAGGCCGTCGCCGACGATCCGTACGCATGGGCCGCCTACGGGGCACTCACCGACGCCCTGACCCAACTCGGCGACGACGCCGGAGCCCAGGCCGCCGTCCAGCGGATGCTGGATCTGCACCCCTCGACCGCGTCCTTCACCCGCGCCTCCTACACGCTGGAACTGCAAGGCCGGACCGATGAGGCGGCACAAGCCCTCCAACGCGGACTGGAGGACGCGTCCAACCCGGCTGACCAGGCCTTCTGTCAGCACTACCTGGGCGAGCTGTCCTTCAACACGGGTTCCACCACGGTGGCGTTGACGCACTACCGCAAGGCGTTGGCGTTGGATCCGACCTACACCGCCGCCCTCGCCGGCGCCGCCCGCGCCGAGGCCGCGCTGGGCCGGACCGCCGCAGCCGTCACCGACTACCAGGCAGCCATCACCCGCGTCCCCCAACCCCAGTACGTGCTCGAACTCGGCGAACTCCTGGAGTCCCAGGGCCGCACCGCGGAGGCCCGCGCGCAGTACAGCGTCCTGGAGGCCGAGCAGAAGCTGTTCGCCGCCAACGGCGTCGTCGACGACCTGAACCTCGGCCAGTACCAGGCCGACCACGGCAACCCGCGGCTCGCCGTCACCTTGCTCACCGCCGAATGGGGCCGCCGCCACAGCGTGCTGGTCGCCGACGCCCTGAGCTGGGCCCTGCACCGGGCCGGACGCGACGAAGAAGCGCTGCCCCTGGCGAAAGAGGCCAACCGGCTCGGCTGGCGCGATGCCACGCTGCGCTACCACCGCGGCGTCATCGAACAGGCGATCGGCGACGACCAGGCCGCGCGTACCGACCTGACGGGCGCCCTGTCGGCCAACCCCGCCTTCTCCCCGCTGCGCGCACCCGACGCACAAGCGCGCCTGGCCCGCCTCCAAGGACAACGATGACCCGTATCCGTGCCCACTCACGACGCGCCGCACTTCTCCTCGCCGGGATCCCGGTGCTCTTCTTCCTGGCCGCACCGGTCGCGTCCGCCCACCCCTTGGGGAACTTCACCGTCAACCGGTACGACGGTCTGACGCTCCACTCCGACCGGGTCGATGACCTGGTAGTGGTGGACACCGCCGAGATCCCCACCCTCCAGGCCATGCCCGCCCTGGACAGCGATCACGACGGCCGGCTCAGCGCCGCCGAAGCCGCCACCCACGCCCGCACCACCTGCGCCACGATCGCCCGCGCGATCCGTGCGACCGCCCAACCCCAAGGGACCGGGTCCTCACGCGCCGTCTCGTTGCACCTCCAGGTCATGACGACCGACTACCGGCTCGTGCGGGGCCAGGCCGGTCTCGACACCGGCCGGCTCGAGTGCCGGTTCAGCGCGCCCGCGGACCTGGGTGCCACCGGAACCCTCGAACTCACCACCGGAGTCGATCCGTCCCACATCGGCTGGCACGAGATCACCGCCCAGGGCGACGGGACGCGGATCGGCTCCTCGGACGTCCCCGCCGCCTCCATCTCCAACGAGCTGCGGAAGTACCCCGCCGACCTGCTGTCCAATCCGCCCGACGCCCGCCACACCCGCGTCACCCTCGGCAACGGCCCGGGGGCCGTCGCGGCGAACGCGCCGGGTTCGGGACTGCTGGGCGGCTGGTACGCGGCTCTGGACGCACGGTTGGGGTCCCTCACGGACCGGGACCGGCTCACCCTTCCCGTCGGACTGCTCGCCGTACTGCTGGCCCTCGTCCTGGGTGCGGGACATGCCGCGCTGCCCGGACACGGCAAGACCATTATGGCCGCCTACCTCGCCGGCCGGCAGGGCCGGCCGCGCGACGCGGTCACGGTCGCCACGACCGTCACTCTCACCCACACCGCGTCCGTCCTGGTCCTGGGCACCGCGCTGAGCGTCTCCTCCGCACTCGTCGGCGAACAGGCACTCGCCTGGCTCGGCACCATCAGCGGCCTCGTCATCATCGCCGCCGGAATCTGGCTCCTACCCGCAGCCCTCCGCACCGCGCGCACCCGGGCGGGGGCCCGGTCCGCGGACCGGGCCCCCGCACACGACGGCCACACCCACGGCAACCACGAGCACGGCCACGACCATCCGCACAGCCACGACGTGGCGGTCGCCGCCGCCGCCGAGCCCGTCGGAGCCGGCGAACTCGTCACGGCTTCTGTCGGAAACCCGGCCGTCGCCGCAGCCGGCACGACGACAGAGGCAGCGCTCGCCACGGGACCCGAGTCACACCACGACCATGCGGCGCCGAGCGCTACTGCTCACCAGCACCACGAGCAGCGCCACCAAAGCCACAGTGGCCACGATCACCCACACGGCCACAGCCATGGGGGGCACGGGCACAGCCATGGGCTGTTCGGTCACCATCATCTCGGCGGGTCGAGCGGCCGTAAGAAGGGCGGCCTCATCGGGATCGGCATCGCCGGCGGCCTCGTACCCAGCCCCTCCGCCCTGATCGTCCTGCTGGGCTCCATCGCCCTGGGCAGAACCGCCTTCGGCGTCGTCCTCGTCCTCTGCTACGGCCTGGGCATGGCCGCCACCCTCGCCGCCGCCGGCCTGCTCCTGCTGAAACTGCGCGACCGGATCCCGGCCCTGAACGGCGGACGGGCCGGCCGGCTCGCGACGTGGGGCGCACGCATCACCCCGCTGAGCACCGCACTACTCATCCTGGCCGTCGGGATGGGCACCGCACTGCGGGCCATGCCGCTGTGAACAGGCACCTCGGCCTCTCCATCACTCCGGAAAGCAGGAAGACCACCATGGCATCACGTGCTCGTACCCGCTGGGCCACCCTGTTCGTGCTCGGCGCGCTCGCGCTCACCGACTGCGGCTCCTCCGCCGCACGCACCGGGGCACTCGACACCACCTCCGACAGCAAGAAACCCACCTGCCGAACCCACCAGAGCGTGCTGCCCAGCCAGGACTACACCGGGGGAAGTGATGCCAAGACCCTGGCCGTCCTGGCGATGATGAAGTACTACACCGCTAAGGGAACGCTGCCCTTCTGCGACACCAAGCCCGCCACCGCACAGGACATCGCCTGGGCCAAGCTCTACACCAACCTCACCAAGCCCTGACGGCACGGTCGCCCAGGAGTGCCTCAACCCCCGGACTTGTCTCCTGGCCTCCGCTGTGCTGGGTCGGTCGCGCGCGGTCACGGCGTGGTGAAGGTGTAGCCGGCGTCCAACAGGCGTGGGATGTAGTCATTGAGAGCGGCAAGGGTCTGGGCCCGGTTTCCGCCACCGTCGTGATTGAGGATGATGGCCCCCGGCTTGACCGTGCTCAACACGGTCGAGGCAATGTAATTCTGGCCGGGGCATCGCCAATCCTGAGGATCCACGCTCCACGCCAGAGGACTCATCCCCAGCTGGAAACACGCATCCAGCGCCTTGGGAGAGAAGTCGCCACCAGGAGCACGGAACCAACGGGTACGGCATCCACCGGTGGCCCACTCGACGACGTCGCTGGTGCGCTCCAGTTCGTCGCGGACGCCCCCGGACGACAGACGACGCAGGTCGGGATGGGACCAGGTGTGGTTGGCGATCTGATGCTCGGCTTCATAGATCCGTGCGAGGACACTCGGGTTGTCAGCGGTGTTCTGACCCACCACCACGAACGTGGCACGGATGTCGTAGTGGGCCAGAAGCGCCAGAATCCTCGGGGTGTACTCCGTGTTCGGGCCATCGTCGAACGTCAGCGCGATGGCCGTGCGATCCGGGTTCGACAGTTCGTACAACGGTGACGTACGTAGAGCGGGTTCAGCCGGCTCAGCGGGAACGGGCACCGCCGCGGGGGGTGCCGCCGCGGCTGCTGGTGGAAGTGGCATGGCGTTTGTGGTCGGTGTGATGGGCGTCCGGCCCGTACGAGTAGCGCCGGGTTCTCCCTCGGCAGGTTCGGCGGATTGGGCGCAGCCGGCCATCAGGAGGCTGACGCCGGTGGCCAGGATGAATCGTCGCGGCAACGCCTTCGGGACCGGTTCCATGCCCCGGTCTCTCACACCCCCGCAGGCCCGGACGGATAACCACACCGGCCCAGAGCGTGATTCAGCCGGGCAGACCCTTCCAGCGTGCCGGACGCGATGCCATCGAGTACAACCGGTCGGCGGAATCGCCCGTCCTCAGGGCCGGGCACCTCCCGGAACGCGTCAGTGATCATCCAGTTCGCCGTATCGCATCGGGCTGCCGTTTTGCCCTCTATGGGTACAGCGGGAGAAGCGTGCCGTGCCGGAATTCGTGCGGGACGCGGAGTACTGCGACAACAAGGCCTGGTGCTCGCGACGCTACCGGAACGGAGTCGGGCCCTGTGCCGGGGCAGGGATTCCGGTCGCGTTCGGTCCTGTTCGCCGGGGCAGCCAGCGTCCGGATGCCGCTTGTCCGCGAAACCGTGACGCGAGTTCGTCGCGACCTCTCCTGGTCCATCGCCTCGGATAACATTCCCTATTCGATGCAGCAGACCGGACAAGACGCCCCGTCGGACCCTTGCCGCGACCGACGGAACTCCCCCGCCCGTGACCGACCCCGCCGCACTCAACCGCACCCTTCACTACACCAACGACATCACCGGCGGTGACGTCGAGGCCATCGACGCATTCCTCGCCCCGCTCTTGGCTGTCCAGCGCGACGACCACTACGGCACAACCGGCTACAAGATGGCCTTCGCCCTGGACAGCCTCGTGCAGGACGCGGCCAACACCGCCCAC
>NZ_JAPVLS010000122.1:0-22662 GCF_027158125.1 Streptomyces sp. H39-C1 | reverse complement strand
CCCCGACACCTGGACAACGACCATCATCTGCACTGGTCACGCTTCCGACGCCGCAGCCAAGCCCGCGCCCGCAGATGCCACTACCAACGCCGAGGCCACCACCCCCACATGCGGTTGCAGTACTAAGGAGAGTGGGCATGTCCTTGGTGCTTCAGGTTTCGTGAACTCGGCGCCTTTTCAATGCATGCGGGCATCTGTGTCGAACAGGGACAGTTCGTGCTGGTGGAGCAGGTGTTGGACGATGAAGGATCGTCCGGCGACTTTCCAGAGCCCTCGGCCGCGGTTGAGGTGTGAGATGGCGTCCATCTCGACGGTGGTGAGGCCGAGCAGGGTGGCTGCGGCGTGCAATTGATCGGTTTCCTGGCGGTAGATGATGCGGGTGGAACAGTCGGCGAGCAGGCCCTCGGCCAGGGCTCGTCCGCGGGATCCGGCGTCGCCTGCGGTGAGCAGGTCGGACAGCCGGTGAATGACCATCAGATTGGCGATGCCGAGGCCGCGGCTGAGTTTCCACTGCGCCTGCATCCGCTGCAGGAGGCCGGCGTGGCGCATCAGCCGCCATGCCTCGTCGTAGACAATCCAGCGCCGGCCGCCGTTGGGGTCGGTGAGGGCGGACTCCATCCAGGCGGAGGCGCAGGTCATGGCCAGGACGAGAGCGGTGTCGTCGCCGGATCCGCCGAGGCGGGACAGATCGATGGTGAGCATCGGCGCCCGCGGATCGAAGGTCACGGTGGAAGGGGCGTCGAACATCCCGGCCAGGTCCCCGTGGATCAGCCGGCGCATGGCGTGGGCCAGGTCACGGGCCGCGTCGCCGAGCCGTCCCGACATCATCCCGGCGGCCTCGTCCAGCGCGGCAGGATCGTTGAGGGTGGCGGCGACATCACCGAGGAGCGGGGTACGGGCAGCGCTGGCGGCGCGGGTGACGACGGCGTCAAGGGCGATGTCCAGGGCGGTGTGCTCCATGGGCATCAAGTCCCGGCCCAGAACAGTCCTGGCGAGTGAGCCCAGCAGGAGGAGGCGCCGCTTGCGGATCTCCCCGGCCCAGTCGGCCTCGGCAATGCTGTGGGGGCGCGGGGCCGCGTCCAGGGGGTTGAGCCTGCCGGGCAGCCCCGGGCCGAGGGCAACGGACACCCCGCCCAGGGCGTGTGCCACCGGAGTCCATTCACCCTTGGGATCGCACGGAACGTATACGCGGTAGCCGAAGGCGACCGACCGCAGCGCGAAGCTCTTGGCCAGGGCGCTCTTGCCCTGCCCGATCACACCGGCGAGCAGGATGTTCGGGTTGGTGAAGCCTTCGATCTTGCCGTACAGGGCGAACGGGTCGAACACGAAGCTGGCTTCGGCGTGGACGTCGCGTCCGATGTAGATGCCCTCGGCACCGAGGCCGCCTTCGGCGAGGAAGGGGTACGCGCCGGCCGCCACGGCGGTCGTCATGCGGTGGGCGGGCAGCTTCAGCCGGTTCTTGCGGGCCGAAGCCGGCCCAGGCCGGCCGCTCAGGGGGTAGAGGGCGGCGGGGGTCGCGTGCGCGGCGACCGCGCTGCCGACCGGGCGGGTGCTCGCTTCGGCGCGGGCCTTCGCGGTGGCCTCCGCCAGTTGGCGGCGGGCTGCTTTGCGGCTGGCCCGGTCGGTTCCGTGCGGGGTGAACAGCGCGGACGCGGAGGCGCGGCGGGCGGGCCGGTGACTCATCGGGCCCCTCTCATCGGCGGTTCATCGGACGCAGGCGGTGGTGTGCGGGCGCAGGTCGGCAGGGGTGGTCTTGCGCCGGATGCTGTGTCCGGCGGCGAGATGGCGCTGGCAGATGGTCAGGACGGGCGGCCCCTCGGGCAACCGGTCCGAACGGCACTCACTGGCCCCGGCGCCCTGGGCGGTCGTGGGGCTGGGCAGCAGGTGGAAGGCCGTGTGGATCTCGGCGGTGGCCTGCCAGAGGCGGGTGTGCGCGGTGGTGAGGTGGCGCCCTGCGCCGGGGTGCGGTGGCCGCGTGGTCTCGGCGAGCTGATCGAGGAGGTGGTGCAGGGCGCTGAGGTGGGCGTGGAGCACATCGAGGTGCACGCGGTCTGCCGGTGCCGCCGCGGTAGCGGCTGGGTGTGCCAGGGCGCGGGTGTGATGGCGGACTCCGGCGCTCGCGGCTCGGAGGTAGGGGTGCGCGTCGTTCGGAGGGGTGCGAAGGGTCAAAGGGGGTGTTCCTTCCTGCCGTAGGCAGGGATGGCTGGCCGCGGGGATCGGTCGGTGAGGTTGGTCAGTGGGAACGGCGCGGTGCTTTCGGCGGTGGGGCCGGCACGGTGGCCGCGGGCCCGGTGGGGGAACGCTCGACCTGGAGGCGAGCCTGCTCGTGGCGCAGGTCGTTGTACGAGCCAGGGGCGCCGGTTCCGGGATGGCTCTCCTGGGGCAGCAGCACCGGAGCAGGGAGCGAGAGGCCGGCAGCTTCTTCCAACCAGTCCTGGAAGGACGGCAGTTCGTAGAGAACGCGGTGTGCGTCGTGGAAGTCGGTGGCGTGGACTACGAACAGCCAGGGGTTTTCGCCGTCCTCCTGGCCGGGACCGGTCAGGGCCAGGGTGAAGGCTCGGCGGGTGGGGACGGCGGCCAGCAGTCGAGGCGTTTGATCACGACGTCGAGGGTGTCGCTGGCCTCCATGGCGGTTGCCGCGCGGACCTCTTCGTACGTGGAGCGCTGCTCCTCGATCACGTCTCCGTCCGCGGTGCGATGGACGTCCAGCTGCTCCTGGTGGCGGTGGCGCATGGCCTGCAAGGGGGTGAGCAGGGCCAGGATCTCGTCCATCAGGTGGGGTGCGGGGCCGGCGGTGGGGCGCGACCCGCTCACAGGGCGGTCCGACCCAGGGGCAGCGCGGCGAGGGTGAAGGCTTCGGGCTGCTGGTAGTTGAGGCGCCGCAGGTCGACTCCCGAGGTGACGGCGTGGGTTTCGATCTGCGCGCAGGCGGCGTCCAGGAGGGTGTCGGTCTCGGCGGTGACGGTGACCAGGCCGGTCAGTGCCACGTCCGCGTGCCCGGCGATCAGCTGGCGCTCCCGCGTTTTGACGTCGGCGTACTCGACGGAGTCTTCCTCGCTGTCGACCTGGCCCTTGCGGGTGCGCTCGTTGGCATCGGCGATGATCGCGGCCTTCTTGCGCTGGACGTCGCGCAGTGCGGACTCGAGCCCCTGCGGCGCGTAGACCAGGGACAGGGTGCGCCGCACCCCGGCGGTGAACATGATTCCGTGGAGGAATCCCGCTCCCATCTCGGTGCGGGGCCAGTTCTCCACCCAGTACGTGGCGTGGCGGGCGGAGTCGGTCGCCAGGCGGTCGTACTCCTCGACCTGGACGACGGGCCCGGCGGCTGCGGGGTCCGCCTCGGCGCGCCCGGTGTCGGACCACTGCTGGAGCGCGGCGAGTGCTCTGGGGTCATAGGCGGTGCGGATGACGGCGGCGATCTCCCGCGAGCTCAGCCAGCCCGTGACCATCAGTCCGGCGTTGCGGGCGGCCTGGGCGATGGAGGCGGTGGTCTGTGCCATGACGGTGAACGCACCTGGCAGTCCTCCGCCGGCCTGCGAGATCAGGCGCTTAGCGGCTTTGAGGTCGAGGGAGATGGCGAGGTAGGTCTCGTGCGGTGCGGCGGCGGGCCCGGCGGAGGCGACCAGTTCGGAGTAGATCTGGCCGGCGACCGGGGTCTGGGGGTGACCGTTGTGGGCCCAGTGCCGGGTCAGGGTGTCGCCGCTGTCGGGGACGGTGCGCTCCAGGACCTGCACGGTGGCGATGTGCCCGGTGCGGGCGATGCCGGCGAGCGCGCGTCCCCAGCTGGTGACGTTGTGGTTCTGGGTGGTGGGGTCGAGCAGGGCGAAGGCGCGGGAGGTGACGCGGGCGATGGCGGTCAGGGTCTGCTGGTGCGGGTCGTACACGGCAGCGGCGCCGTTGGCGGAGTCGCCGGGTGTGACGACCTTGAGGGAGGCGGAGGTGCCGGGCAGGTGCAGGACGCCTTCCTGACGGGGCCGGGAGACGGGCCGGGCGAGCCACAGGGTCTGCCCGGTGCGCCGGCGGTGCGCGTAGCGGGCGACGATCGGCGCCCAATCGATCAGCGACCGCCCATGCCGGCGGATCATCACGAGCGCACCCGCCGCGGCCCACAGAGGCGTCAGGGCAATGGCGCCGAGCAGCCCGGTGGAGACCACCGTCATCAGCAGCAACGCCAACGCTGCTGTGACCAAAGCGAGTTGGGGGAGCGAGAGGCCGAGGAGGATGCCGCGGCGGGATCGGTGCGGGAACTTCACCGTGACCGGGGCGACGGACAGATCAGTCAATGGGACGGGTCCTGGGGTCGGCGGTGGGGCCCGGGGGCGGAGGTGCGGTGCACGTCCCGCCCCCGGACAACAGGGCAAGGGGTCAGAGGCCGGCCGGGGGAGTCGGCGGCCCGGCCGTCGGGCTAGTCGTAGCGGCCGGCGCACCGGTGGGCGGCGGGGCGCCCTGGGGCGGCGGGCTCGTGGTCGGCGGGACGGACTGCCGCCCATTTCCCTGACTGGGCGGTGCGGCGTTCGGTCCGGGGCCGTTCGGTTCCGTGCTGCGCGGCTGGCCGTTGGTGTCGTCGGAGGGGTTCATCGGCGGGGGCTGGACAGTCTGCTCCAGGCCGGGTGGGGCACTGTCGTTGTCTGTGCCGGTCGGGTTGGGGGCGATGTCGCCGGGGAAGTCGCCTGTGGCGTCGGGGCCTTGCGGGGCGGCTTCGGCTCCGGCTGCCGCTCCGCCGCCGGCTCCGGCGGTGGCTGCTGCGGCTGCCTTGCGGGCGGCCTTCTCGGCGTGCTGCTTGGCGATTTGGGCTCCGGCACCGCCGGCGCGGTGGATGGTTTCTCCGTCGGTGCCGTCGGCTGCCCAGTGCACGAATTTGAAGACCGCGTACGGGCACAGCAGCACCATAATCATGATCACGATGCCGGACATGACGTCGGCGAGTGCGCCGATGCCGTCCTTGGACTCGGTGTTGCCCATGGCGGCGATACCGAGCACGAAGATCACGGTCATGAGGAGTTTGGAGACCACGAGGGTGGCGGTGGCTTCGATCCAGCCGCGACGCCACCGGCGGGTCGCTTCCCAGCCGCCGCCGGCGCTGGCGAAGATCGCCAGGGTGACCATGACGAGGATGCCGACCTTGCGGACCATCATCACGCACCAGTACAGGACCGCGCCGAGTGCGGCGCCCAGGCCGGCGAGCGTGGCGATGAGCCAGCCCATGGGAATGATGGCACCGATTTCGGAGACCTTGACGATGCGGCGCACGGCCGTCTCGATCGTGAGGTGTGAGGCTCTGAACAGGCCGTCGGACAGGGCGTCGACCACTTCGATGGCGACGGTGGTCAGCGCGATGGCTGCGAACGCGAAGATCACACCGGAGGCGGTGCCGGTGAATGCCTGAGTGAGGGCCTGGCCGTCCCGCTTGATCGCAGCGCGGATGAGTTGGGC
Organism: Streptomyces sp. H39-C1; assembly: GCF_027158125.1. Lineage (NCBI taxonomy): Bacteria > Bacillati > Actinomycetota > Actinomycetes > Kitasatosporales > Streptomycetaceae > Streptomyces > Streptomyces sp. H39-C1. Next base: position 17,229 of record NZ_JAPVLS010000122.1, on the reverse strand, counting down.
GCAGAACGTGGCGACGAGCAGGACCAGGCCCAGCGGCAGCAGCATCTGGTAGTTGTCGCGGAACCAGGGTGCGTTCAGATCGACCTTGGTGGTGGTGTTGACCGCCGTGGCGGCCAGATCTGCCGAGGTGGCGGCGAGTTCACCGGCGGACTTGGCCATCCAGTTGCCGATCGCCTTACCCGGGTCGGTCGCGAAGTCCACCGCGTCGCCGACAGCACACACCTTGCCCACGACGGGAAGGTCACAAAAGCCCATGGGAGCATCCCTCCTTTCTTAGTCGGAGCAGGTCACGGCGCGACGCGCGGGGCGATGGCGACCAGGGAGCAGTCGTGGGAGGGCCGGCACTGAACAGCGAGGGACACGGCCCGGTCCTCGGCTCCGGAGCCACCGTTCTTCCAGGCGATCTGCTGCGTGCCGTTGACGGTGACGAGGTAGATGTATGCCTCGGTGATCGCGGTCGGATCATCGACGAGGGCTTGCTTGAACGCCGAGGGGTAGTGCGCCTCGGTGGCGGTGGAGGTGGCGTGCTGGTCGTTGTCGGCCATCCGCGACCACAGCACCGGATCAGGGACCTGCGCCGAGATCGACGCCCAGTCGGCGTACTTGCTCTCCTTGGTCATCCACGCGTCCATGCCGGCGAGCTGCTGGTCACGGCTGGTGTTGCGGGTGTCGTATGACCACAGCATCGCGGCGGCGGCCTTGGCGTAGGCGACCGGCTCCGAGACCGCTGGTGGCTGGGGGACCGAGCCCGTCCCACCGGCCGGCCCCGGCACGGCCTGGGACGGTGTAGCGCTGCCGGTAGCCGAAGGCGTGGGTGTGCTGGCGCGGTCGTGCGGGCTACCGCCCCTGGAGAACCAGGCTAGGGAGGCGGCAACCGCGAGCAGGCTGGTGAGGATGATCGCGGCGATGATGACGCGCCGGTTGGGCGACCAGCCGATGCCGCGAGCGGGCCGGGTCAGGGAGGGGAAGCGTTTTTGCATCAGTGGACCTGCGACCCCAGCACGCTGAAGAACGCCACGATGCCGTTTGCAGCGCCGAGACCCAGCGCGGCGCCTGCCGCCACGGTCGCGCCCTTCTTGCCGTTGGCTTCGGCCTGGTGGCCGCCGGTGTGGTGGCCCCAGGCCCACACGGCGAAGGACACGGCGAGGGCGCCGACGACGGCGACGATGCCGAACAGGTTGATGCTGTTGACGACGTTCTTCAGCACGGACAGGCCCGGCAGTCCGCCTTCCGCGGGCGCGATGCCGGGGTCGTAGGCGAGGTAGGTGATGCGGTCTGCGAGTGGGAAGGGCATAGGTGTGGCAAGGCTCCTTGCGTACGCGGGCCAGGCGAGGGGCCGGCGGAAAGGGGGAGAAGAGGAGGGAGAGGTGCGCTCGGGGCGCTAGAGTGGCGCGACGCAGGGCCGCCCGGGGCGGTGTCCTGGCGGGACGGGTCAGACGACGCGGCGGACGGCGAGGATCGCCCAGTCCTTGAGCGGGGTGATCCGTACGGGCTTGGTCGTGCGCGGCGCCTCAATGACCAGGCCCGCGCCCAGGAACATGCCGACGTGTTCGGGGCGGGCTGCGGTGCCGCGGGCGAAGATCAGGTCACCGGGTCGCAGCTGGCTGGGTGAAACCGCCTTGCCTTCGCTGACTTGCGTGTACGTGGTACGGGTGAGGGTGATGCCGGCGTGGGCGTATGCCTGCTGCATCAGGGAGCTGCAGTCGCAGCGGCCCATCGGGTCGGGACCGTGCGAGTCGGTGCAACTGCCGCCCCACTGATAGAGCGTGCCGAGCTGAAACATGGCCCACTCGATGGCCTTGCGTGCCTTCGGGTCGGTGTCCAGCGGGATCTTGTACCCCTTCGGCACGCTGCCTTCGGGGATGCGGCCGTATCCGGAGCCATCCGCGGGAGGCGGGCAGCCGGTGGCGCCGGCCCCGTGCCCCGTGCCGTCCGTGTCCTTGCCGGCGTTCGGGAAGGTTGCGGCGATAGCGCTCTGCAGCGCGGTGGCCAGGCCCTCCCACTGCGCGTAGGCGTCGGGGTAGCCCGATGCCTGTACGGCCTGGGCGGCCTGCGTGACTGTCAGTTGCTGCCAGCCCTTGATCTTCAACAGGTGTTGATAGAACTGCTCGGAGGCGTAGACCGGGTCGCGGATTTGCTGGGCGGTGCCCCAGCCCTGCGAGGGCCGCTGCTGGAACAGGCCGAGTGAGTCGCGGTCCCCGGAGTTCAGGTTGCGCAGCCTCGACTCCTGCATCGCGGTGGCGATGGCGACGATCTGCCCCCGTACCGGCACATGCAGGCTGATCCCGGTGGCCACGATCGTCTGGGCGTTGGGGATCTGCTCCTTGGGCAGGGTGAGGCCCTCGACGTGGACGTCCTTGTCGGACGCGCCGTCGAGGATGGCGGTGACCTGCTTGCTGACGGCGTCGATGTCGACATCGCCGAGGCAGTCGCTGAGGGCGCCGGTGCTTTGGACGGCTTCGCTGGAGGAGGCCAGCATCATGGCCGTTCCCGCGAGCAAGAGGGGCGACAGGACGGCGACGGCGATGCCGGCGGTGAGCCCCTTCAACCGGAGGGAACCGCTGGGGCGTTAGCGAGCACGGGTGTCGGCGGGTAGCGAGATGTCATGGGCGTGTCCTTCTTGGTGCGGTGTCCGGCGTGCCGCGTACGCGCTGGCGTGGTGGAAGGGCGCGGCGGCCGGGGTGAGCAATCGAGACGGGCCGGTGCGGGCGAGTTGCCGCTCGCTTCGCGCGGCCGGGTGGTGCGTTAGGTGTGCCGGGGCAGGGGAATCCTCCGCAAGGTGTGGTGTGGGAATGACCGGCGGTCGCGTGCGCCGACCGGTTCAAAAACAGTAGGGCCGAATCGGCCGTTGACCAAAAAGTTGGTGTGAAGGGTCGGAATCCGATACCTCGCCACGGGACTTCTTGGTCAGCGGCAAATTCGGCCCTATAGTTTTTGGACTCCCCTCTCCCTCTCCGTTCTGCGGCCCGGGCATTCCTATGCCCCTTTTGGGCCCGCGGGGACTCGTCTGCGAGACGGGCAGTCCTTCCCCCTCCCTACCCGAATCGGGGTTCCTCTTTGCCTTTTTCCCTACATCAGGGCGACGCTCTCAGTGTCTTGGCCGGCCTGCCGGATGACTGCGTCGACTCCGTCATCACCGACCCGCCGTACAACTCCGGCGGCCGGACCGCGAAGGAGCGCACGACGCGCTCGGCGACACAGAAGTACACCTCCGCCGACGCCCAGCACGCCCTGCCGGACTTCACCGGCGAGAACATGGACCAAAGGTCGTACGGGTTCTGGCTGACGCAGGTCATGACCGAAGCGCAGCGGCTCACCAAGACCGGCGGCACAGCCCTGCTGTTCACCGACTGGCGTCAGCTGCCCGTCACCACGGACGCGATCCAGGCGGCCGGCTGGCTGTGGCGCGGGGTGCTGGCCTGGCACAAGCCGCAGGCCCGCCCCCAGAAGGGCCGGTTCACCCAGAACTGCGAGTTCATCGTGTGGGCGTCCAAGGGCGCGATGGACGGCTCCCACAACCCCGTCTACCTGCCCGGCATGTACTCCGCCTCGCAGCCATCGGGGACCAAGCGCCAGCACATCACGCAAAAGCCCGTCGAGGTGATGCGCGAGCTGGTCAAGATCAGCCCCGAACGCGGCACGGTCCTCGACTTCTGCGCCGGCTCCGGCTCCACCGGCGTCGCCGCCCTGCTGGAAGGCCGCGACTTCATCGGCGTGGAGAAGACCACGCAGTACGCGGCCATCGCAGCTGACCGGCTTACCGCGACGATCCGCGAAACCCTCACCCGGGACGACATGGTCCTCGCGGTCTGACGCCACACCCCAGCCCCGCCCGTGCCGGCAGGCACCCTTCCCAGCTCAGGTGGCGCCCTGCCGTGGCTCATCGGCAGTGCGCCACCTGGGCTGCCCGCGCCCACTCCAACTCCCCCTCGTTCCCCGCGTCTCGTAGGAGGCCACACTTTTGATGCCTGAACCCATAGAACCCAGCCCTGCCGGGGAGATGGAGCCCCTCCGTATTCCGGACCCTCAGCTGGAGGGGATCGAGGCGAGCGTGCGACGGCTCATGGAGCAGTCGACGCAGCAGGCCCAGCAGCTCGACCACCTCGCCTCCGCCCCGACTGCTTCGCCGTTCGCGGCGTTCGGCATGCCGGGACTTGGGGGCCCGGCCCCTACCGCACCGCCGGAGCCGCGCCCGATCTTGGAGCTGGACGGGGAGGAGCGCGAGGACGAACTCGACGCGCTCAGCGACTGGGTCGACGACTTCCTCCTCGCGGTCTACGGGGCGGAGGTCACCACGGCGGCGCCCTGGTGCCTGCAGTGGCAGGAGCACGACGACGTCGTGGCCTGGCTGCACGCCCTGTGGCTGGCCTACCAACAGCACAAGGACCCCGAAGCCGGGCTGAGCGGCCTGTTCGTGTGGCACCGGGACTTCCTCACCCACGCCATCGCCGCGATCCGCTCGCCCGGCGGCCCGCTGTCGGCCTGCATGACCTCCCCGGAACGTCCCGCGCACCGGCTTCTACCCGGCCCGGCGCCGTCGGCCCGCACGGGAAAGTCAACGGCGAAGGCGACGGGACCTGCCGAGCGGGCCGAGCCGACGTCATGAACGGCAGGCGGCCGGCCTTCGGCCTGAGCTTCGACCCCCGCGCTCTGACTGATCTCCTCCAAGCTCCGGGCGACATTCGCGATCTCACCCTGTCCTACCTGCAGGAGTTGGTGAATGCCCAGCGCTTCGGGATCCGGCTCGACGGGGACTTGGAGGGCTACCGCAAGCTGTTCGTGGACTCCCGCAAGGACTGGCGCGTCGTTTACGCCGTGCGCCCGGCGCCGGAGGGCTCCGCGCATCGGCGGGAGATCCACGTCGTCGCAGTCCGGCCGCGAGCCGGCAACGACGTCTACGACGAGGTCGGCCGCCGCCTGGGAATGAACCGCCGGCCGCTCAGCGCCCGCACCCACGCGGCACGCTCCAGCTCCCCGCAGCTCACGACCCGCGGGCCCGTACCGAGGCCGGGGCCCCCGCCCTCGCCCGTGCCGGGCCTGCCCCGCCCCGCGCAGAGCCCCTCGCACCACCACACCCCCCGAGTACACGGAGCCTCCGCCTATGCCCCCTGATCCCGCGCTGGCAACAGCCCGGCGTGCGGTCTCCTCACTCGACCACCGCATCGAGGCCGTCACCGGCCATGACGTCGACACCCTATGGGCCTACCGCGACCGCGGCGTCCTCGACGAGCCCCATGTCCGCCTGGTCGACCGGCACCGCGAGCTGGCCCGGGCCGAGACCGGTGTGACTTTCTACCGCACCCTCCTGCACCGCCTGACGAGCGGCGAGTTCCCCGTCGATGGGCCCCTGTTCGAGCGCATCGACCGCACCGTGGACCAACTGGAGGAAGCCGCCGACACACGCGACACCGCAGCCCAGCGGGTGATCGCAGCTCTGGAGCCGCTCGAGGCCGCCGGCCCGACGGCACCGGCGGCCGGGGGCGAACCGATTTCGGCCGCCGACCAGGCAGCGTTGCTGTCCATCGCCGGCGGCGCCAAGGTGCACGCGCACCTGCTCACCGGGCGGATGTCCGTTCCCACAGCCTCCGGCAGCAGGATCCCGTACGCCCACCTGCAGCAGCTCGAAGCTGCCGCGCTGGTCTCCCGGGACACCAGCCACACAGTCGAGGCCGGGCAGCCGGTCACCCTGACCGATACGGGCCGTGCCGCACTGGCCAGGAGCCGCGGACACCGACCGGCAGCCGTACCACCGGCACCGAGGCCCGGCACTTGGCCCGCCGCCCCCACCCGGCCCCACCGCTGAATCCGGCCGCCCATGAGGAGACCTTTGCCCACACCCGAACTCGATCTTCACCTCGACGGCTTCGAGGCCGCAGACCAACAGGACGATCGGGCATTTTGGACCACGATCGAGATGCACCAGGACCAGCTGCTTCCGCTGGCCGAACATCACAGCCCTTCCGGAGCGAACAGCTTCTACGTCCTGCACGACGGCGCGGCCACCTGGGGCCATCCCGGAGACCCGCAGATCGTTGCACTGCATCTGCAACGCGATGTGACGGCGCAGACGTTCACGTTCGAAGCCAAAAATCTGCCCCTGCCGTCGATGGCACAGTCCTGGCTCATTCACCGCGGCTGCCCTGCCAACGCCATCAACCTCAACCCCGACCTGGGCCCTCCACCGGCGGACGAGGCGACACGCTCCTTGGAGCGGCGGCTCATGGGGGATGGAGACCACTTCGCGTACGGGTACTCCTACACCCGCGACGACCCGAACGACTGGGTCACCGTTGTGGCCCTGCGCGCGATGGATGAACGGGCCCCCTCGCCATTCCGCGTCGTCGTCGAAGAAGTCGACACCCAAACCTGGACCCACACCTTGCGCGAGGGCGGCTTCGCCACCGTCGAGGACGCCGTCCAATGGTGCGACGAGCGGATCGCCGGCACCGCCGGGCCTCTCCCGCCCGTCCGCCCGGCAGCGTCCTTCACCCGCCCTGTGGCACGCCCGATAACCCCCGCTGCGCGTCCGCCCGGCCGCTCGCGTTGAACATTCGCGCGGGTTGGCGCCGCGCAACATAGCCGACGATCGCCGGTTGGCCAAACCGGCGATTGTCCGGACTCTTATTCAGACGCCGGACAGCAACTCCGGTGCGAGTCACCGCAATCCCCATGCCCGTACGGAGGTTTCTTCCGCATGCACTCAACCCGAACTGCTTCTTCTCGCAACCAAGTGGACATGACGTAGCGGGTTTCCTGCTCGTCCATCAGTTCCGTACCTCCGCAATCCGGGCGCCTGCGCCCGCAGGATAGGAGTTCTCCTTGTCCGATGAGCTATTCGACAGCACGCAGGATGTCGTGGGCGTACTCACCGACCAGATCGAAGCCCATTTCGACATGGACATGGAGCAGTTGAAGGCCGCTGTCGCCGTCCAGCCGACTGCCAGCCCTGATGCCACCGAGGTCGTCAGATGGCACGGCCTTCTCGTCGGCGCCCAGAGGGTCCTCGACCGCGCGGAGGACGACCTCCTCGCCGCTCTGGAAACGCAGCCCAGCGAGGTCGACGACCCCACGATGGGCCTCGCGCACCGCGTCAACGCAGCCGTCACCGCCCGCGACGGGCGCGCCCTGGTCGTGCGCTGGCTCCTGGACCCGGACGCCCCCGGCAAGAAGGACCCCGCCGCCCAACGTCTCGGCCGTCCCAACCGCGCCGGGCCGGCGGTGCAGACCAGCGTCGCGCTCCGGCCCGCGACCGCACCGGCATCGGCGGTACGAACGGGGAAGGCAGCGCAGCGATGAGCGACAAGCTCACGCCCAGCAGCGCCGACAGTCACCTCTGCGATGTCTTCGGCGCCTCGCTCGCCGAACTGCACGCAACGGCCTTCCAGCCCGATGCGCCCCCTGCGCTGTTCAGGGCCCTGGAACTGCGGTCATTCCTCACCGTGGTCGAGGAGCAGGTCGCCCGGGTGCGTGACCGTGTGCACGAAGCGATGAGGCCCGACCGCGACATGGGCGAGTTGTCAGCCGATGACCTGCGCTTCGATGCGCAGTGGCTGCAGGCGGCCCTCGATGCCCGCGACGGCTATCGGACCGCGCTCGGCGAACTGCTGGGCACCATGCCACCGCCCGGCCCGCAGTCCCGCCCCGACCGCGTGACACCGCCCACGGCCACCGCCACCCTGCCCCCGACCGTCGCCGCCCCGACACCACAGCGTGCCAGGGCGGCCACGGCGGGCCGATCGTGAAAGCCACCGATTGCCCCACCCCACGTCCACCGAGATAGCCGGACGGATCGAGGACCTGTACGGCGCTTCGCTGGCTGATCTCGGAGCCCGTGCCCAGGACCAGCCGCCCGGCATGCTCTCCGCCCTGCTCGCCATGCACGAGGACCTTGCCCTCGCCGAGCGCAGCATCACCTTCCACCGCGACCGCCTCGCCCAGCTCGTCCACCCCGAGCGGCAGATCGGCGGACACGAGGTCTCCCACGTCCTGGACTGCGCGCGCCGGCTCGCCGAAGCGGTCGCCGTCCGCGACGTCCAGACCAGCACAGCCTCCGCTGTCCTTCAAAGTCTCGCCCGCGTCACCACGCCCGCACCGTCACCGGCCCCGGCGTCTGCCGCACCGGCCGCGCCCGCTCCGGCCGCAAGTACCGCCCGCAGCCGCTGACCCTCGCGGCCCAACACCCCCTGCTACCGATCCAGGAGTTCCTCCCTTGGCCCTTACCGGTCTGCCCACCGACACCGACGCTGACATCGCCCGGGTCGCCGAGGCACTCGCCATGATCACTCCGCGCTGGAACGTGCGGATCCTGCTGGCCATCTCCGGCCGGGCGCTGCGCTACAGCGAGATCTCGGGCAAAGTGTCCTGGCTGCAGGACGGCCAGCTCCACCCGAAGCTCAAGTCGCTGTGCGACGCCGGCCTCCTCCAGCGCACCGAACACACCTCGCGGCATGTCACCTACGGTCACACCGAGCGCGGCGCAGCGCTGCTGTCGGTCCTGCCGATGATCGTCACCTGGGCCGAGGAACATCTGGAAACGGCAGACCGCCCGCTGCCCGCGATCGAGCAGATCGAGGACAGCCTCACCCTGCTCACCCGCAAGCACGCCGCCACGATCTTGTGGGTGCTGAAGTCCAACGAGGGGGTCAGCGGCCGGGCGCTGGCCAGGATCATCATGCCCAGCAGCGACTGGACCAACATCTACCCGCCGCTACGGCAGCTCGTAGCCGACGGCCTGGTCACCGCCGGCGGTACCGGGCAGCCCTACCGGTTGTCCGTAGCGGGCGACGGCCTGGGTCCTGTCTTCGGCGCCCTGTCCGCGTGGGCCGCCGGCCAGCCCCTCACGCAGGCGGCCCGTCACCCGCTCTGGGGGCGCCCGCAGGCCGAACTCGCAGCGTTGCAGTGGGTCAGCAACCCATCGCGGGTGCCCAACCCACCGACATCACGGCCACCGGTCCGGGGCAGTGAGACCGTACAGCCGACGTGGCAGAACCGCGATCTGTTCTCCCACCCCGCGGCGGCCCGCCCGAACGCGGCGCTCCCGGCGGGAGGCCCGCGCCGATGACTGCCTCCTTTACCTCGACCGGTCTCCGCAATGCCTTCGCCGCGCTGACGTCACCGGCTTTGATCCGATTGATCACCGAGATCGACGATCACGGTCCGATCCCGCCGCGACGGCTGGCCAGCACCCTGCCCGACCTCTCGCCGCACCAACTGCGCCGAGCCACCGAAACGGCTCGCGCCATGGGTCTTTGCAGGATCGGTCCCGGTGTCGGACTGGAACTGACCCCGTCGGGCACGGAACTGGCCGATCTCTACGACGCGACCGCCCGATGGGCACGGAACAACAACTACCCCCGCCCGGTCTGCGACTTCACCACGCGCGTGCGGCACACCCTGCGCCTCCTGGTGCAGAGCTTGGTGGCCGTCACCGCCGAAAGCTCCCACCGTCAAGGGGCCGATGAGGACCTGGACCGCGTGCGAGCCCTGCTGCACCAGCGGCTGCACTTCGAGGCGCAGGCCGCCCTGGTTGCTCAGTACGAGCCTGCCGCGTGAGCGGGTGCGTCACCCCGCGGCACGCCCGCTATACCGCGGGACTGCTGCGCGGCATCTACCTGCCGCGCACAGTGGAAGCCCTCGCATCCGCCATGGCCACCTACGGCATCCCGCTTTTGGTCCTGACCACCACCGGCTCCGCAGCGCTGACCGGTCTGGCATTCGCCCTGGAGTGGGTGCCCAGGTTGGCGGCGTTCGGGTGGGCCGGAGCGGTCGTCGACCGGCGCGGAGCCTCCGTCGTCTTCTTCCTCGCCTCCCTCAGCCGCGCGCTTGCCCTCGCCGCCGGCGCAGTCATCCTCGTCCTGCACCCGGCCGGCACCGTGGCGAGCGTGTCGGTGATGGCGCTTGCTGCCACCACCGGTGCGCTCACCGAGTTCAGTTACATCGCCGCCGAGACCGCAGGCGCCGGCGCCAGCCGCCGGGCCGGAGCACGCGCCCACCGCGTCCAAGCCGGGTTGCTCGGGATCGACCAGACCGCAAACCTGGCCGGCCCAGCGGCAGCAGGTCTCCTACTGCTGGCCGGCCCCCCGCAGATGCTCACCGTGATCACGGTGTTCTCAACGCTCGCCGCGCTTCTCGCGCTGCGCACTCCTCCTTCGCCCGTCACCCCGGCCCGCGCGCCGAGGGGCAACAGGAGCGCGGGGCTGCTCGCCGGATGGCGGACCATCCGGTCCCTGCCCGCGCTCGGATGGTTGGTGGCCGGTCTGACGGTGTCCAACTTGGCCACTGGTCTCCTGCAGGCCGCCGGCCCCGTGATCGTCGTCAACCACTTCGGGCAGCCCGTCACCGCCGTCGGCCTGGTCTGGTCAGCCGCCGCGGCGGCCACGCTCCTGAGCGTCGCGCTCTGCCGGTTCGCGATCGACCGTCTGGGTCTGTGGCCGGTCGGCGCCACGTGCGCGGCCCTCGCCTCGCTCGCCTGCCTCGCCGCAGGCCAGGCCCCCGACTACTTCTCCTACTTGGTCCTGGTCGCCGTGCTCATGGCGGCCGAAGGCGGATTGGCGGTGGTCCTGCGCACCCTGCGCTCCCGCCTGATCCCGCCGAACCGGTTCGGCAGCACCCTGTCGGCGACCATCCTCATCCTCCTGCTGCCCTTCCCCATCGCCGGCGTCCTGACCGCGCTCACCCCGCCCGACGCGCTCGGCCCCGTCATCACCGCCTGCGCCGTCCTGCAGGCCCTCGGTCTGTTCCTCGCCTTCACCCGCCTACGCACCGACCCCGCCCTGCGCGCCTGACCCGTTGCCTTTCCCCAGCCTGTGGAGAACTGCCCCACGCCCACTACCTGCCCTACTGCGTACCGTGCCCGCGGGCGCACCATCACCGAGCAGTTCCACATCTTCCACGTCCGGCACCCGCACGTGTACCGCGCGCTGGAGCGCATGACCGCCCGCCAGCTCTCCGCGGGCGCCACCCGCGTCGGCCTCAAAGACCTCTTCGAGGACCTGCGCCGACAACTCCCGCACGGCGTGGCGGGGCTGAACAACAACTTCACCGCCCTCTACGCCCGCCAGCTGATCGCAGCGCACCCCCAGTGGGTCACCGCGTTCGAACTGCGCCGCCGCCGCGCCGACTGACAACACCATCCTCGCCTTGTCGTCCACCGATTTGGAGCACCCTCTTCTTGTCCGCTCGCCCCCTTGTCCTTGTCGTCTCTGCGGGTGATGAGACGTATCGCGGCTACTGCCTTGAGCAGGTGGCCGCCGCCTACGACGTCGTCCTGCTGACCAGCACGGAGCCGTCGTGGGAGAAGCCGTTCATCATCGACCACGCCGTCACCGACCTCCACGACACCACCGCCCTGCACGCCGCCGGTCGGGAGTTGGCAGCACGCCACGAACTCGCTGGCGTCGTCACGTGGGATGAGTGGCACCTTGTTCCCACTGCCCGTCTCGCCCGTGCGCTTGATCTGCCCGCGAACTCGGTCGAGGTGATGCGGGGTTGCCGCAACAAGGCCACCGCGCGGACCCTGTTCGCCCGCCACGGGGTGCCATCGGCGGCTGCCATGAAGGCGCGCACCCTGTTGGAGGCGGGCATGGCCACGATGATCGTCGGCTATCCCGCTGTCCTGAAGCCCACTGCGCTCGCCGGGAGCATCGGCGTGATCCGCATCGACCGGCCCGAAGAGCTGCCCAGGGCCTTCGCGTTCGCCTCGGCCGGAGCGAGCAAGAGCCGCGAGGACACCGCTGTCCTGGTCGAGGAGTACCTCGACGGGCCGGAGGTCTCCGTCGAGTGCGTCACCCACCACGGGGCGACGACCGCCGTTGCGGTCACCCGCAAGAGCCTCGGCGCCGCCCCGTATTTCGACGAGACCGGACACACCGTCGATGCCGGCGACCCGCTCCTCGCTCACGTCGGGCCGGTGGCCGCCGCCGCGATCAAGGCTCTGGGTATCACCGACGGCGTCCAGCACGTCGAGATGCGCCTGGTCGACGGCCGACCCCGCCTGATCGAGGTCAACGCACGCATCGGCGGCGACATGATCGGCCACCTCGTCCACCTCGCCACCGGCATCGACCTGCCCAAGGCCGCTGCCGACCTCGCCTGCGGTCGTGCCCCCGACCTCACCCCGACATGCCGCGGGGCCGCGGGCATCCGCATGCTCTACCCGTCCACCTCCGGCACCCTCACCAAGCGGCAGATCAACCAGCCCTTCGCCGCCCACACCCCGTGGCTGCGGCAGGTGCAGTGGATCCGCCAGGTCGGCGACCCGCTCCTTCTACCGCCCGAGGGTGACCTGTTCACCGCCAGGGCCGGCTTCTACATCGTCACCGGCCGCGACACCACCCAGGTCAACGAGCGCCTCGACACGGCCGCAGACGAGATCACCGTCATCACCCGGGCGGACCGATGAGCCCCGAAATTGACCCGCGCTACGACATCGACGGGGACGTCTACGTCTCCCCGCGCTACCTCGCGGCCACCACCGGAATCGGTGACCCCGCCCTTCAGCCCCTGCTCGCCGTGGGCTGGGACCTCCAGCACGACGACCTCGGCAACGCCTACGTCAACGCCCCTGACCGGCGGGTCCGCCTCGGATACCTCCCCGAAGGCGAGGACGACGGGCTGTGGCGCATCAACGCCTACAAGGACCCGTTCGGACCACCGGCCTGGGGTGTCTGCTTCAACGACCGCACCCCCACCGAGTTCGTCCAAGCCTTCACCACCGCACTCGCCGCGGCGTACGAACAAGGGCCGGACGCCTACCTCGCCAGGCCAACCTCCAGCAGCGACGATCACAGCCCCTTTCTCGTCGTCACCCCCCTCCTCAAGCAGGGATGGGAGCTTGGCCGCCCCCGCGGGGGAGTGTTCGCGATAACCGCACCGGACGGCCTCGCCGGCCTGGAGTTCATCCTCGGCGACCTCGACCCGGAAGCCGAGCTGACCACGCGTGACGCCCGCTGGCAGCTGTGGGCCGGCACCTCCATCGACCGCCGCGCCTGGTACGCGACCGCCAGCACCGACACCCCCGTCGCCCTGCTTACCGCCGTCACCCAGTGCGTATCCGACCCGGCCCTGCTACCCCGATGGCAACAGGACACCTACAGCTACATCAAGGGCATGGCCCAGCTCACCCCCATCCTCCCGGCCGAGCCACCTGCCCCCACGCCCCTCGACGTCCAACGGGCCGCCGCATCCCGGCGCCCAGCCGCACTGCCCGCGCCCAGCGTCCCGCGCTGGAGCACCACCAGCCGGCCGGCCCTCCCGGGCCCGCGTCGATAGCGCCGGCCTGTCCCCGATCGGAGAGCATCCTTTGTCCTTGCAGGCTCCCGAGTTCTTCGCCGAGTTGTGCCTGCCCTTTCACCACAGCACCGTCGTAGGCGCCACGTACTTCGCCATCCCGGTCCCGGATGGACCGCTGCGGCTACGGATCGCCTTCACTGGCGCCCTCCACGCGGACACCTACGGCGGACTGCGCCTGGCGGTCATCCACCCGGACCGGGGCGAGATCGACGCGGTGGCCCTCAGCTTCGTGGACCACGGCACCTTTCACCGCCGCGACGAAGCCAACAACACCTCCCCGAACAGTAAGCAGTACGGCACGTTCGACACCTACCGCCGCCCCGGCCGTCAGCCCTGGGAGGGCGCCGTCACCACCAGGCTGGCCGATGCCATCCAGCAGTACACCGAAATCTGGTTCCCAGGCGCTTGGCGGACGTCTGCGGCAAGGCGTGCTGCGGGCCGAACCGCCCACAAGGTTCCCGCCCCGCACGCCACCCACGCCGGGGGCCGCGCCCGCTGAGCCGCGCCAGCGTTCCGCGCCGCCAGGGGCTTCTTCATCCCAACTCGCCCGCCTCCGGCCCAGCGCGCAGGCGGGACCCGAAGGACTTTCCACCCCTACCACCTGATCAAGGAGCCCTCCTTCTCGTGCATGCTCGTATCGCCCGCAGTGCCGTCCGATCCGCTGCCCTCGTCGCTGCGGTGACCGGCACCCTCACCTGGGCACCGGCTGCAACCGCCCAGCCGTCCGAACCGACACCCTCCTCGACCACCTCTGCATCCCAGACGCCGGCAGCCGATGCGGGCAGCGTTGCGATCACCACGAACGACGCGGCCGGGGATGCGCTCCCCGGCGCGGGGTTCCTCCTCCTCGATGCCACCGGCCAGGAGGCCGGACGCGGGACGACCGACGCACAGGGAAAGGTGCTCTTCAACGAACTTGCCCCCGGTGTCTATCGGCTGAAGGAGACGTCATCGGGAAGCCCGCTTCACGACGTCGTCGCCGACCAGGACGTCATCGTCACCCCCGGCGCGACCACGCGGCTGACGATCACGGATCCGTTCAAGGCCGCCACGGTCCTCCTCCAGGTCAAGGATGAGAAGACCGGCAAATTCCTGCCCGGCGCCACTGTGAATATCGGCAACGGTGACAAGATCCTGCTTGTCCTCACCACCGGGCCGACGGGTACGGCCGGCGGGGAACTGCCCGTGACGAGCCGCTCGACCACCTTCTGGGTCAAGCAGATCAAGGCCCCCGCCGGCTACGACATCTACAAGCCCGCCAAGACGTTCACCGCCGGTCCCGGCGCCCTGGTCACCGTGACCGTCACCACCGCCAAAACCGCGACCGTCCCGAAACCCGACCCGTCAGGGAAGCCGACGGACAAGCCCACAGCCGCCCCTTCCACACCGGGGAGCACGCCGAGCGATGGGGGCCCCGGCGGGTCGACGACCAGCCCCACACACACCAGTACACCGGCCGCCGACTCCTCACTCGCCCCCGCAACCGATCCGCGCAACAACGCGGTCCCGCCCACTGCCCCGGTCGGGTCCCTCGCCCGCACCGGAGCCGGCTCCACCCCGTGGGTCCTTGGCGGTAGCGGACTCCTCGTCGCGGCAGGCGGTGCCACCATTCTCGGCGCACGCCGCCGCAGGACAACCGAGCCCGAGCAGAACAACGAGGCCGAGAGCAACTAACCCAACATCACTCCTCGACCAGCAGGCCCCCGGGATCTCCCCCCGGGGGCCTGCGTCGTATCTCGGCTTCCGCAGGCTGCGGCCACGCCGTCCGCTACCTCCGCCGCAAGGTCGGAAGGAACGTCTACCGTCCGGCGCAGGTGCGGACCGGCCGTTAGAGCGAAGGTGGCGATGCCGCGCGAGGGTGCGCAAGGATGCTGCGATGCACGAGGAACCCTTGGAAGAGTGGGCACGCCGGCGCGAGGAGCGTCGAGATGCGTCGAAGGGGAAGTTGCGGGCCGTGCCGCTCGCCTCGGGCCCGAACCGCGGAGCGCACGTGGAGCCGGACGCGCCCCGGGTGATTCAACAGTGGAATGGCACGGAGTGGGAGACGGTCGGTGTCGTCGATAACCTGGCCGCCGCGAAGGCGCTGCTTCACCCGCCGCAGCCGGTAGAGGTGAAGCCTACGCAGTGGGACCCGCCGTCCTATGGCAAGGGCCCGGGCCGGCATCGACGGCCGACTCCTGCAACGGAGCAGGACAGCTGAACTGTGGGTGCGGGCGTCCTCAAGTTCCGGCGGCCACCGGAGACGGGGATCCGTACTACCTCGACGTCACCCTCTCCTTGCACACCCCCCCCGGGGGCCCGATGACCCGCCACGCTTGGAGAAGGACTCAGTCGCGCCAGTTCGACGGCCCGCCCCGAATAGCCTCGCAGGCCAAGGACAGCAGTTCGTGTCCGTTGACATCGAACCCAGTCGTTTTGCCATGAACCGAGCCCTGCCGACTCCGGCACGCCCCGCCCGCAAAGAGCTGGCGATCTATAGACCGCTTCGTCGTCGCTATAGACAGCCCAGACCCCAGTCCGTAACACTCCTATAGCGATCGATAGAGACAACATAGAGTGCTACGGAAGGTTCTTGTGCGGATCACCATTGAAGGCGCGAGCGAGGAGTTCGAGCGCAAACTGCTCGACCTGCTCGCCGAGCATCGAGACGAACTGGCCGTCTCCGTCGACACCGCATGGGACGTCGACAGGGCGATGGTCTTCCTGAACACGCTCAATGAGGACGCCCGCCTGTTCGTGCGCCTGGTCGTAGAGTCCGACGGCCATCTGGAGGCCGCCGTGCTGCGCGAGGCATTCCCGCGCGGACTGCGCGGCCCCACCGTGGCCCTGACCTACGCTCTCAAGCGCGGCATCAAGCACGATTGGTGGCCCGAAGGCACCGAGGCGCCGGTCACCGTGCTCTACGGCGGCGGCCCGCAGGACGGATGGCGGCAGGCATCGGCCTACGAGATGTCCGGTGAGGATCTACCCGTCTTCCGCGCCGCCCTCACCCACTACGACGCCGCGCCCCGGCCCCCCTGGGACGGGGAGGCACCGTCCGCGTTCGCCGTGCATCCGAGCCGGGCGGCCGATGCCGACGTACCGCGCGCACTGGACGAGGATCCGCCGACCGCTCCCAACTTCCCGGACGGAGCAACCAGATGAACGGGGGTTGCGCGGCTAACCCCAGCCTCCCGCATGGTCGGCGCGGCCCGTCACCGCGGCGGGCCCTACCCGCCTCGCAGGAGTGATGCCGCCGTGTCCGCGCTCTTCGACAAGTTCCTGATTCCGACTGCAGTCGGTCTGGTCGTCGCCGGTCTCGCCGCCGCAGCCGGCTGGCTCTACCGGCGTCGCCGGACCACCCCGACACCTCCCCGCGTGCTGCGCCGCTTCAGCCTGCTGGGCACTACCGGCGCCGACGGCACCCCTCTGTACCACGAGACCACCCGGGCCCCCGGCAGCGTCGTCACCCGCCGGGTCGGCAGCCTGTCCCAACGCTTCGAGCTGACCGATGCCCCGCTCGGCGACGGCACGTACGCTGCTGAACCCCTCGACCACCTGTAGGACGACCAGAGCATGGAGTGTGTGTGACCGCG
Organism: Streptomyces sp. H39-C1; assembly: GCF_027158125.1. Lineage (NCBI taxonomy): Bacteria > Bacillati > Actinomycetota > Actinomycetes > Kitasatosporales > Streptomycetaceae > Streptomyces > Streptomyces sp. H39-C1. Next base: position 364 of record NZ_JAPVLS010000122.1, on the reverse strand, counting down.
AGCGCCCTCAGGCAGGGCTGCCCACCAGCACTTTCACCGCACGCGCTTAGGTTCATAACCACAACCAGCCGAAGCGGCTGCGTTCGCTGTCAAACGACTGGGTTGAATGACAGCGGACAGTTCGCTGGGGGCAGACAGGAATGATCCGCGAAAGACTGGCCAACGCGGGCAGGGGCATGTCAACGTAGGGGGCTGGTGCAGGAAACGCCAGGTCAGAGAGGTGATTGCTCGTGGCCGTTAGTACTGCAACCGCATGTGGGGGTGGTGGCCTCGGCGTTGGTAGTGGCATCTGCGGGCGCGGGCTTGGCTGCGGCGTCGGAAGCGTGACCAGTGCAGATGATGGTCGTTGTCCAGGTGTCGGGGC
>NZ_JAPVLS010000121.1:0-23151 GCF_027158125.1 Streptomyces sp. H39-C1 | reverse complement strand
AGCGTGAGATGGCCCAGGGCGGCGACCGGAGGCAGCAGCAGCGCGCCCTGGGCGGCCAGCAGGACCAGGGCCAGGGTGCTGCTCGCGGCCAGGACGGCGGCCGTGCAGGCCAGCAGCCAGGCGGCGGAGCGCGGTGCGAGGGACGCCGCGAGCCGGCGGGCGACGGGGACCGCGAGCAGCGGCATCAGCAGCGGTGGCACGAGATCGGGGTTCACCGGGAACCGCCCCCCTCCCCCGTACCCGATGCCGCGTCCACACCCGACTCCTCCCCCGCACCCGACTCCGCGTCCGTACCCGACTCCGCGTCGTCCAGGAGGGCGCGCAGCAGCTGCTCGTCGTCGGGGCTCAGCTGCGACACGAAGCGGGCCAGTACGGTCTCCCGGTCCTCCTCCTTGTCGAGCTCGGTGCGCATCCGGCGGGCGGCGAGGCCCGGCGAGTCCTGGGTGGGGGTGTACGCGTAGCCGCGCCCGGACCGGGTCCTGGCGACGGCGCCCTTGTCGTGCAGCCGCGCGAGGATGGTGGTGACCGTGGTGCGGGCGAGCGCACTCCCGAGATCGCGCTGGACGTCGGCGGGGGTGAGCGGTCCTTCGGCGGCCCACAGCGCCGCCAGGACGCTCGCCTCCAGCTCGCCCGGCGGGCGACGCGCCGGATGTGTCTCTGGCATGGAACGCCCCTTCCACCTGATTCGTCTACAGTGCTGTAGACCGTCTACGCGACTGTAGTCGGACGGGTGCGGCGCAGCTCGCCCCCGCAGCCCATTATGGGAGGGCCCTCCGCCAATGCCCCTGCCCCTCGCCACACCCCTGCTGGACGCCGTTCCCCAGGCAGCACCGCTGGCGGTCAACGTCCTGGACGCCCACGACCTGCTGGCGACGTTCGGCGCGATCGGCATCGCCGTCGTGCTGTTCGCGGAGACCGGCCTGCTGATCGGCTTCTTCCTGCCCGGCGATTCGTTGCTGTTCACGGCCGGTCTGCTGTGTGTGCCCGGCGCGTCGGACGTGGTGCATCTCTCACTCTGGCAGGTCCTCCTCGCCGCCGCCGCGGGGGCGCTGGCCGGTGCGCAGACCGGCTACTGGATCGGCCGGCGGGGCGGACCGCCGCTGCTCGCCCGGATCCGCAATCCCCATCTGCACGACGGCGTCGGCCGCGCCGCCGAGCTGCTGGAGCGGTACGGGCACGCCAAGGCCGTGGTGCTCGCGCGCTTCGTCCCGGTCGTCAGGACCGTGCTCAACCCGATGGCCGGCGTGCTGAACGTGCCCGCGCGCACCTTCGCCCTCTGGCAGATCATCGGCGGTCTCGTCTGGTCGGTGGGCCTCGTGCTCGGCGGCTACGCGCTCGGCTCCTCGGTGCCGCACGTGGACAAGTACCTGCTGCCGATGGTCGCGCTCATCGTCATCGTCTCGCTCACCCCGCTCGCACTGGAGCTGTACCGCTCACGGAGCCGCGTCAAGGCGGCCGGGGCCGGCGCCGGGGCGGGCGGCGGCACCGGAACAGGGGCGTCCGGAACAGGGTCCGGGGTGGGGCCCGCCGCCGACGCACCGGAGGGCCTGTGAACTCCGGCATCGACGCGGGTCTCTACTCCTGGATCACCGCTCTCGCCCAGCGCGTACCGCGACCCGTCGACACCCTGATCCAGGCGTGGAGCGACTACGGGCTCGCGGTGTTCGCCGTCCTCATGCTCGTCGCCTGGTGGCGCGCCCGGCAGGGCGACGCGGCCCGGATGGCGACGGCGCTGTCCGTGCCGGTCGCCGTCGTCGTCGCCTACGCCGTGAACGACGTGCTCAAGATGGTCTTCGACGAACAGCGGCCGTGCCAGACGCTGCGCGCCGTCACCATCGAGGCCTGCCCGGCGCCCGGTGACTGGTCCTTCCCCAGCAACCACGCCGCCATCGCCGCGGCGGCCGCCGTCGCCCTGCTCGTCATCGACCGCGGTCTCGGCTACCTCGCGGTGCCCGCCGCGCTGTTCATGGCCGCGTCCCGGGTCTGGATCGGGGTGCACTACCCGCACGACGTGCTCATCGGGGTGATCGTCGGCGCCCTGGTCGCCCGGCCGCTCGTACTGCACGCCCACCGCGCCGCGCCGGCCGTCGAGCGGCTGCGCGGCACGAAGCTGAAGCCGCTGCTCAGAGCCGCATAGCGGCCGCGCCGGAGCCGGCAGAGACCACGGTCGCACCCTTCACCTCGGCCCAGCGCGCCGCCTGCTCCGCGGTCTGCCGGCCGCGGAGTGCGGCGAGCTTCAACAGCGCCGCCTCCGCGCCCCCCGCCAGCGTCTGCGCCTCCGCGCGGTAGTGGTCGTCGATCACGGCCTCCACCTCGGCCTCGTTCATGGCCGGCACGATCCGCTCGCTCAGCTTGTTCATGTTGCGGTACGAGCCCTGCAGCAGGAACGGCGGTTCGGTGCGCGTCGCGTCCGCCTGCCCGGCGGAGACGATATACTGCGCGTTCACCGCCAGGACGGTGCCGCGCACCCGCAGCAGATGCCGCAGCACGGCCAGGATCCGGTCCAACTCGCCCTGTTCGTAAGGGTGGACGAGGCGGTCGGCGCGCGCGGTCGGGTCGCCCTCGGCGAGCCGGACGAGCAGTTCGAGGTCCGCGCGGTCCCGGGTGGACAGCGGGGCGAGCACCTCGTTCGAGGTGAGGGCGTTCTCCAGATAGCTGAGCGCGAACAGCGCCTCGCGGCCGGTCACGGCGTCGCCGAGGTTCCAGACGTCGGCCCGGTTGGCGAGCATGTCGGGAACGCGGAAGACCCGTCCCGACTCCGTGTACGGGTTGCCCGCCATGCACACCGCGAAGCGCTTGCCGCGCAGGTCGTAGCTGTGGGCCCGGCCGTCCCGTACGCCCTCGACCCGGCGCTGCGCGTCGCACAGCGGGATGAACTTCTGCAGCAGTTCCGGGGACGTGTGCTGGATGTCGTCCAGGTACAGGAGCGTGTTGGTTCCGAGCTCCAGCGCGAAGTTGATCTTCTCGACCTCGCGGCGGGCGGTCGCGTCCGGTGCCCGCTCCGGGTCGAGGGACGTGACGGCACTGCCGAGCGCGGGCCCGTCGACCCGCACCAGCACCAGGCCGAGGCGGCTCGCCACGTACTCCATCAGCGTCGTCTTGCCGTAGCCGGGCGGCGACATGAGCATCAGCAGACCCATCCGGTCCGCCTTCTCCCCATCACCGGCGCCCGCCGCGCCCGTCGTCCCCGCCGTGCCGAGCTGCTTCGCGAGGTTGTCGCCGATCAGCGGCAGATGGACCTCGTCCAGCAGTCCGTTGCGCACGAACCCGTTGAGCGCGCGCGGCCGGAAGTCCTCCAGCCGCAGCCGCGCCCGCTCGGCCGCCACGAGGGCGGCGCGGTCGTGCTGGTACGCGCGGTACGCCGGTACCTCCTCGGTCCTGAACCGCCCGGTCCTGGTGAGCACTTCGTCCAGCCGGACGGTCATGGACCGGCCGTCGATCCGCGGGTGCGCGCCCAGCAGCCCGTCGACGGTGGCCGACAGGACGGCCTCCGACTCGTAGCGCGTCAGCTCCTCCCCGCACACCAGCGCGGTCACCGCCTCCGCCCGGTCCTCGCCCCCGCCGAAGCTCCCCAGCCAGGCCTCCGCGAGACGGTAGCGGGCCGCCAAGTCACCGCCGAGCGCCTGCAGATCGTCCGTGAACTCCTTGTACGGGACGGCCTGCGGCCCGCCGAGTGCCCCGGCGAACCGCTCGCGCAGCACCCGTGCCGGCGCACCGCCGATGAACCCCTGCCGGGGCGTGGCGAGTTCCTCGACGAGGTACTCGCCCAGGAGACCGAGCCCGTCGCGAGGCCGGGGTACATCGGCGAGACCCGCCCCCGCCAGGAACTCCCCCGCGCAGGCGGCCAGTTCCTCCGCCAGATCGGCGAGAGCCGGAGTGGGTCCGAACAGGCCGCGGGCCCGGCTCAGGGACGTGGCGCGGGTGGTCCACGCCGTGCGGGCAGCGGCGTCCGGGCCGTACGTCCAGAAGAGCTGCGCGGCGGCGCGGACGGCGGAGGGGTAGCGGAGCAGGCCGGCCGTCGAGTGCAGGTCCAGCAGCGCGCGCAGCAGGGTGACGGTGTCGTGGTCGTGGACGCCGCGCTCATAGCCCTCGTCCAGGCGGGACGAGGCGGCGGCCCGGACGAGGGCCGCCAGTTCCCCGTCGTCCGCGCCCGGCGGGACCTCCGGCAGCAGCGTCGCCGCGAGGTACTCCGCGCGGTAGACGTCGGGGGACTCGGAGACCAGCGGGCGGTCCCAGAAGCGGCGGGTGGCGGCGAAGGCAGCGTCCCGCACCGGCGCGCGGTAGTCGGTGCCGGTGACGGTGAACGCGAGCCCGCCCTCGTGCGGGACCAGCGCGAGGTCCAGGGGCTGGGTGTTGACCGCGAACCGGTGCCGGCCGAGGCGGATGGCCGCGCCGCCCGTGTCGTACAGGTCCAAGCGGTCGCGCAGCGCGCGGCCCGCGTCCTGGCGGGCGGCGGCGAGGTGGCCGTCGAGCTCGGTGCCGCGCGCCGGGTCGCCGAGGGCCCGCAGCTCGTCCGCGACCTTGCGGACCTTGGCGGCCATGGGGTCGGACGCGAAGTAGGTGTTGATCTCGTCGAGGGTCGCCAGGCCCGCCGCGCGGCGCCGTACGCCGTCGAGGATGCGGGCGGCGGACCCCGCCAGCCGCTCGGTGCGCCGGGCCCGTTCGTCCGTGAGGGTCTGCCGGCGCGCGGAGAAGGTCTCGTGGATCTCCTCGCGCCGGGTGCCCAGCTCGGCGAGGTACTCGTCCCATTCGGCGAACCGCGCTTCGAGGTTCTCCAGCTGGACGAGGAGCCGCCCGAGCTGTTCGTCGCACGCCTCCGGCGTTTCGGCGGCGGCGCGGGCGCTGCTGACGGACTGCGCGAGCAGGGCGAGTTCCGCGGCGAACTCGGCGCGGCCCTCACTGGTGAGGAGTTCCCTGCGGCGGGCGTCGAGGAGCGCGCGGGCCCGGTTCACACCGCCGAGGACGTCCGCGATCCGCGCCAGGATGCCGGTCCTGACGGTGGCGTCGGCGATCTCCAGGGTGCCGACGATCCCGGTGACGGTCTCCAGCGCGGCGGCCTGCTCGGCGAGCCGTTCCGCGACCGGTACCGCGTCCGCGACGACCGCGATGACCTCCGCCTCGGCACCCGCGCGCTCGACGCGTTCCCGGTAGTCGGCGAAGGCGTCCTCGCGGGAGAGGTGCGCGACGGCGCGGTGCGCGACGGCGGTGAGGTCGGCGTCCAGGCCGGCCGCCAGCTCGCCGATACGGTCCCGGTCGGCGTAGCGCAGCTCGCGCAGCGTCTCCAGCCTGCCCTGCCCGGCGCGCAGTTCCGACAGCTGGTTCACCCAGTCGGCGGCCGACTTCGGTGCCTCGCCCCGCGCCCGCCGCACCACCGACGCGATTTGGGCCGCCGCCTCCTCCACGGCCTCTGCCGCCCGCGCGGTCAGCGACTGCAACTGCTCGTACTCGGCCAGCACCTGCTCGGCAGTGCTCCGCACCTCCTGCAGCGGCCCGCGCAGATCCCCCGACTCCGCTTCGCCGAGCCAGTGGTAGCGGTCCAGGACCCGCGCGCACAGGGCGGCCAGCGCCGCGAAGACGGCGGCGGCCGGTGCGGTGTCGGCGACGGTGGCGGCCACCGAGAGGCAGTCGGAGATGCCGCGCACCAGGTCCGGGTTGCCGATCCGCTCCAGCGGTCCGGTGCCGACCGGCTGCGCGGCGGCGTAGCTGTCGGAGAGGTACGGGGTCTGCCAGCGGTGCAGCGGGTGCACCCGGGTCGGCTCGTCGCCGGCCGCCCGCATCGTGACGAGCGTGCCGTCCTCGAACAGCGCGTAGCCGTGCGTCCGGATCGGCGTCGCCACGGCCATGCTGATCATGTTGTACGGGAGCAGCAGCCGGCGTCCCGTGGCGGCGGCGTGGAACACGTAGAGCAGGTCCTCGCCGTTCGCCGAGCGCACCAGCCGCTCGAAGGCGAAGCCGCTCTCCGGCTCCAGGTCGCCGACGTCACCGGCATCGTCGAAGGTGCGCATCGCGCCGGTGGCCAGGCAGTAGCCGCCGGGGAAGATGATCCCCTGCTCCTCGGGCAGCCGGCGGCACGCCTGCCCGATCGCGTCCAGCCGCGCCACGTCCCCGGTCCGGGTGTGGACGACCAGGTGGCGCCACGCCGTCTCCTTGTACGGGCGGACCCGCAGCACGAGCAGCGGCCCGACGACCGCGTACGCCACCTCCGCGTCGGCCAGCGACTGCAGCGGCTCGTCCACCGGCTCGGTGTGGTCGTTGACGGTGAGCGTCCCGCCGGCCACCGAGACCGAGACACCGCCGGGCAGCGCGATGTGCGGCTCACGGGCCTGGACGCCGGGAGTACCCGGAACGCCGGCAGTGCCAGGGACGCCCGTCGTGGCGGGGGCGCCCGGGACGTGGTCCTCGCGGGTCGCTTCGGTCCAGGTGAAGTCGTGCGTGGGCGGCACCACATGGTCGCGCTCGCCGCGCGCGTCGACGTACGTCGCGGAGCCGTCCACCGACAGCCGCCAGCGCAGCACGCGGACGTCGTCGACGGCGGGACCGGTCCGGAAGACTGCCAGCAACCTGCCGTCCAGCGGGCGCAGCCGGGTCAGCCGCGTCTGCCGGTAGTAGCGGTACAGCTCGTCGAAGTCCCGGACGAAGCGCGGGTCGTCGAGCAGCCCCGGGACGGGCTCCCCCTGCACGCTCAGCACCTCGCCGACCGCCGGCTGCCCGTCCGTCCGGCCGCCCGGCGCCGGGTTGGCGCCGAACAGCAGCCGTTCGCCGACGGGCGCGATGTCGCACGGCACACAGGCGTGCCCGGTGCTGATCCGGTCGGTGCCGGCGAGCCGCAGTTCGGCCGACCCGAACACCTCCTGGCGGCGCGCGTTCAGCGCCTCCGCGCGCACCGCCAGCGTTCTGGCGGACGCGGCCAGCCGGTCCCGCAGGACCTCGTAGGTACCGGCATCGATCCGGGTCTCAGACACTTCCAGCCTCGTTCACCGATGTGTTCACTGACGCGTGCGCCAAGGGGTGCGTGCGGGTGGTGCTGCTCAGTTGCGCGCGGCGGCCGGCTTGGCACCGTTGACCGCGGGAGGGGCGGCGGCGGGGCCGGCGGCAGGGGCCGCACTGCCGAGCGCGTCCAGCGGGAGCTGGCCCAGGCCCAGCGAGTTGGCCTGGTCGAGCAGCTGCTGGAGTCCGCCGGACTGCGGGCCGCCGGACGCGATGAGCCGCATCAGGAGCGCGGACACCGTCAGGTTCTGGACGCCGCCGCTCCCGAGGGAGCCGAGCACCCGGGTGGCGTCCTCGGTGAAGCGCGACGATCCGTCCAGCCACGGCCCGGCCAGCGCCTTGACGGCGTCGGAGCTGTCCACGAACGCGTCGACGCTCTTGCCCAGCGACATCGCGCCGACCACCCGGTCGAAGAAGACGCTCTCGCCGCCGACGATGCTGATGGTCGCCGACTCCAGGCCGGTGGCGAGCACCGTGGCCTGCGCCTCCGCCACCTGGCGCTGCATGTCCAGGCTCGCGAGCCGGATGTCCTTCTCCGCCGCCAGCCGCAGCCGGTACTCCTCGTGGCCGCGTGAGGCGTCGTCGAGCGCGGCCATGGCGGCGGCCTTGTCGGTGAGCCCCGCGGCCTCCTCCTTCAGCCGGCGGCCGATGCCCTCGGCCTCGACGGTGTTCTTCTCCCGCGCGACGGCCGCCTCCGCCAGTCCGACCTTCTCGATCGCCTCGGCGCTGCGCTCCCGCACCTCGACCTCGGCGAGCCCGGCGGCGGCCGCCTCGGCCCGCATGCCCTCGGCGAGCCGGATCTTGGCCTGGGCGTCGAGCTCGGACGCCTGCTTGCGGGACTCGGCCATGGTCAGCGCCTCACGCGCCCGGTGGGTCGCGGACTGCTCGGCCGCCTCCGCCGCCTTGATGTCCTTGACGAGCTTCTCCTGCGCCTGGCCCTCGGCCCGCACGATGAGCGCCTGCCGCTCCCGTTCCGCCTCCTGCACCAGCCGCAGCGCCTTGATGCTCTCCTCCTGCTCGGCGACGGTGCGGTCGACGGCGATGCGCTCGCGGATCACATCGGCGACCTCGCGGCGTTCCGCCTCGACCTCCTTGTCCTTGGAGATCCGGGACAGCTCCGTCTCGCGCTCGCGGGCGATGACCTCCAGCAGCCGGTCCTTCTCGATCCGCTCGTTCTCGACGGCGATGACCCGTTCACGGTTCTTCTGCGCCACGGCGATCTCGCGGCCCTGGTTCTCCCGCTGGATGCCGAGCAGCTCCTCGGTCCGGATGAACGCGCCCTGCGAGCCGAGCCGTTCCTCCTCCTGGACGCGCATCGTGGACGACTCCTCCTTGGCACGGAGTGTCTCGACCTCCCGGCGCTGCTTGATCTCGGCCTCGGCCTGCCGCCGTTCCAGCTCCAGGATGGTCTCGCGGGCCTCGACGTTCTGCCGGGTGATCTCCTTCTGCTCGGTGCGCTGGAACTCGTTGGTGCGCACGTGCTCGATGGCGGTCAGCTCGGTGATCTTCCGGATGCCCTGCGCGTCGAGGATGTTGGCGGCGTCCAGCTGGGTCATCGGGGTCTGTTCGAGGAAGTCGATCGCGGCGTCCTCGAGGTGGTAGCCGTTCAGGTCGGTGCCGATGACCTGGATGATCTGGTCGCGGAAGTGGTCGCGCTGGGTGTAGAGGTCGACGAAGTCCAGCTGCTTGCCGACGGTCTTGAGCGCCTCGGAGAACTTCGCGGCGAACAGCGCCTGCAGCGTCTCCTGGTGGCTCGCCCGCGCCGTACCGATCGCCTGGGCGACCTTGATGACGTCCTCGGTGGTCTTGTTCACGCGGACGAAGAACGTCAGGTGGATGTCGGCGCGGATGTTGTCCTGGCAGATCAGGCCCTCGCGGCCGGTGCGCTTGATCTCGATCGTCTTCACCGAGATGTCCATCTGCTCGGCGTTGTGGAGGATCGGCAGCACCACGGCGCCGGTGAAGGTGACGTCCACGTGCTTGGTCCTGGAGATGATCAGCGCCTGGCCCTGCTCCACCTTGCGGAAGAGCCGGCTGACGGTGAACACCACGCCGAGCGCGATGAGCAGAAGGACGGCGATCAGTACGCCGATCCCGATGGCGGTGGCATCCATGGCGGATCCTCAGTCGAAGAGTGTGGCGAGTGGTGGGTGGTACGGGACATGCCCGGGTGTCACGTGTCGTCAGACACGTGTCAGGCGAGGGTTCGGGGCTGCGGGACCGGCTGCGGGACCGGATTACGTGATCGGGTCGAAGGGTGCGACCCAGAAGAACTCGCCCGCCGGCTCGTACTCGTAGAGGAGCCCGGTGCTCCCGGAGGCGAAGGTGTCCTCACCGGTCTGCCGGACCTGGACGACCGCGGACGAGCCGTCCGGCGCGGTGACCTCGGCCTGGCCGAAGTCCGTACCGACCCGCCCGGTGCGGATGACGCACAGGCTGCCGACGAAGTCCTGCCGCGAGGGCGGCCGCACCTCGGGGAAGAGCCGGCGCAGCGGCCGCACCAGGAGCCACGTCGCGAACCACGCGCCGGCCAGGGCCGCCGCAAGGACGACGATGCCGAGCAGGACGCGTACGGGGCCGTGCGCACCGGCGCCGTCCAGCAGCGCGCTGCCGGCCAGGCTCACGAACCAGGCGACGGCGGTCAGCAGCGAGAGGACGACCGTGACCGGCACCCCGTCGAGCCCGGCGGCCGCCAACAGGCCCTCGCCGCTGGGGCCATGGCCGTCGTGGTGGCCGCCCGCCTCCCCGTGGCCGCCGCCGTCCCCGTCGCCGGCACCGTGTCCCCCGTGTCCGGCAGGTCCCGCGTGGCCGTGGGCGGAGACGCCGCCCATCAGTGCCAGCAGCCAGAAGCCGATGACGACCAGGAGCGCGAAGCTGAACAGGACGGTCGGGAACGCCAGCGCAGTTCTCACGAACTCCCCCATGGCACTGACCCCCCGATTCCCAACCGTCCGTCACGGGAGATGGTGGCACCGGGTGCCGCGCGGCCACATTGCCCGATCCCGGCAGTCTTGACGCGTCTCTGACGTCCTACTAACGCCCCTGGGGCCCTGCCGCCTCGCCGGCCTCTCCGGCTTCGACGAACCGATCAACAGCCCGTCCTACAGCGGTCGTTGCGGCCAGTCCAGCAGACGGGCGCCCAGCGCTGCCGTCTCCAGGGTGTAGCGCTGGAGGGCGTCGTCGGGGTCGAACCCGGTGAGGGCCGCGATGCGTTCGATGCGGTAGCTGAGCGCCCGGACGCTGAGATCGAGACGGCGGGCCGCCTCGGCGCCCACATAGCCGGCGGCCGCGTACGCCCCCAGGGTCTGCAGCAGCGGCAGAGCGCCGCCGCGGGCCTCCTCCAGCGGGCCGAGCACGGCCCGTACGAGGTCGGCCATCGCCGCGCGGTCACGCATGAGGACGGGGAAGACGAGCAGGTCCGCCGAGTTCAGGACGCGGGCGTCGAGGCCGAGGCGGTCCCCGAGGTCGAGGGCGCTGAGCGCCTCCTCGTAACTCCGGACCACCCCGCCGGGACCTCCGTGGGGGCGGCCCAGCGCCACCCGCACCTCGCCGGCGAGCTTGACGAAGGCGTCCAGGACGGCCTGTTCCGAGGCGGGCGCGATGCACACGAACCGGCCGCCCTTGGTGGCGAGCAGCACATCGTGGTCGCCGAACCGTCCGGTCAGGTCCCGTTCCACGCGGTGGACGAGGGGATGGCCGTCGTCGTACGCCTCGGTCCCGGTGGCGACGGCCACCACATGGCGGCCGGCCAGCCGGAGCCCGAAGCGCTCGGCGCGCTCGGCCAGCCGCCCCGGGTCGCTGCGCCCGTACAGCAGATCGTCGACGAACTCCCGGCGGGCGGCTTCCTCCTTGCGGACCGCGAGCCGGTGCGACCGCTCATGCCCTTCGGCGAGTGCCGCCACCCCGGCCTCCACCGCCGCGAGGACGGATTCGCCGACGTGGCGCAGATCGGCCGCGCTGCGGGCCTCGGCGACGCCGGGCAGCGCCGACCAGGACCGGCGGGTGGCACCCAGATAGGCGTCGACCAGCTCCCGCAGGCCGTAACCGGCGTCGGCGGCCCGCTCCCCCAGCTCACGGCGGGCCTCACGCTCGTCGCGGCGCAGCGCGCGGCCGCTGCGGGATATGTCGGCGAGGAGCTCCTCGTACCCGTCCACGTACTCGGGCGGTATACCCCGTGCTGCCACTGCGCGTCCCCCGCCACTACCGCGAACTTCCGACGCCCGGCTTCCGGGCGTCAGGAACCTATCAAGACTGCCGGAATCCGGAAGGGCGGACCCGCTACGAGGTGTGGGTGTGCGCCTCGGGTGCGGGGGCCGGCTTGGCGTCCGCGGGGGTGGCCGTGGCGGCGGTCGCGGTCGCGGCGGCGTCGTCGGCCTTCAGCGCACGCGCCTCGGACTTCAGGATGCGCATGGACTTGCCGAGACCGCGGGCGGCGTCGGGCAGCTTCTTGGAACCGAACAGCATGATCAGAACCAGCGCCACCACGATCAGGTGCCACGGCTCCAGCCCGTTTCGCAACACGGGGATCCTCGCTTCGCGTAGAGATGGGCCAGGGGTGCCCGGGGATATGCGTCGACTGTCGCATTGTCACCCGGACGTGCGTCCAATCAGCCCCTCAGTGCTCAAAGCATCGGCAAAGGCTGGGCATACCTCCGATGACGCCGGCGGCCGGTCCGGGGGTGGCCCAGCGGCTCGTCAGGCCTTGGCCAGGCCCGGCTCACGTCCTGGTCGGGCCTTGCTCAGGGCCTTGCTCAGGCCCTGAGCAAGGCCCTGGTCAGGCCCGTAGGAAGGCCAGGACCGCCAGGACCCGGCGGTGGGTCTCCTCGGCGGGCGGCAGGTCCAGCTTGCTGAGGATGCTGCCGATGTGTTTGCCGACGGCCGCCTCGGAGACCACCAGCTCACGGGCGATCGACGCGTTCGACCGGCCCTCCGCGATCAGCCCCAGCACCTCGCGTTCCCGCGCGGACAGCCGCTCCAGCGGATCGCGCCGGCGGCGCAGCAGCTGGCGGACGACCTCCGGGTCGACGACGGTGCCGCCGTCCGCGACCCGGCGCAACGCGTCGAGGAACTCCTCGACCTGGCCCACCCGGTCCTTGAGCAGATAGCCGACGCCGGACCCGTCGCCCGAGTCGAGCAGCTCGGCGGCGTAGCTGTGCTGCACGTACTGGCTCAGGACGAGCACCGGCAGCGACGGGCGCTGTGCGCGCAGCGCGACGGCGGCGCGCAGCCCCTCGTCCTGCAGGCCGGGCGGCATGCGCACATCGGTGACGACGATGTCCGGGTCGTGCTCGGCGACCGCCGCCATCAGCGCCTCGGCGTCCCCGACCGCCGCGACGACCTGGTGCCCGAAACGCGCGAGCAGGCCTACCAGCCCTTCGCGGAGCAGGACGCTGTCCTCGGCGAGCACGATGCGCAGTTCTCGTTCCACGCGCTGGATTCTGCCAGCCGGCGCGGACCGGACGGAGGCCCAGCGGCCTCGGAGGTAGGGCCAGGCATACCCGAGGACTCCGTCCTGCCGTGCTGTGCGGGCGGCCCGCCGCCGATTGGCTGGAGCGCATGCTGAACATCGCGCTGCGCACCCTCCGCGCCCGCTGGGCCACCTTCGCCGGCAGCTTCGTCGCCCTCGCGCTGGGCGTCGGCCTGATCGCCACGATGGGCCTGGCGCTGGCCGCCACCCTCAATGCCCCGCACCGGGCGCCCGAACGGTTCGCGGCGGCCCCGGTGGTCGTGCGCGGCACGGACACGCTGCGGGTCACCACCGCGCACGGGGTGCGCGAGAAGCGGCTCGACCGCCCCCGGCCGGTCCCGGCGGCCACCGCCGCCGCGCTGGCCCGGCTCGGGCGCACCGTCCAGGACCGTACGTTCCCGGTGCGTGCGGACGGCACCCCGGCCGGCACGGTCGGCCACGCCTGGTCGGCGGCGGCCTTCACCCCCTACCGGCTCACCGCCGGCCGCGCGCCCGCGACCCCCGGCGAGATCGTGACGACGGGCGGCTGGGCCGCACCGGGCGCCCGAGTCACGCTGCACACCCCGGACGGTGTCAGCGCGGCCCGGACGGTCGTCGGCACCGTCGTCAGAACTGTCGTCGGAACGGCTCCGGACTCGGGTTTCGAGGACCCGGGTTTCGAGGACCCGGGTTTCGAGGACCCGGGTTTCGAGGACCCGGGTTTCGAGGACCCGGGTTTCGAGCACGCGGGTTTCGAGCACGCGGTGTTCTTCACGGACGCGGAGGCGGCGCGGCTGGCGCCCCGGATCGACACGGTCGTGGTGTACGCGGACCCGGCCGCCGTACGGGCCTCCGCGCCCGGGGACCTGGACGTCCTCACCGGTGACGACCGGCGCCGGGCCGATCCCGACCCGGACCGCGACAGCGAGGCGCTGACGACGGTGAACGCCCTGCTGGGAACGGCCGGCGGGGTCACCGGGTTCGTGTCGGTGTTCGTCGTCGCGTCGACGTTCGCCTTCGCCGTGGCGCAGCGGCGGCGGGAGTTCGCCCTGCTGCGGGCGGCCGGTGCCGCGCCGCGGCAGCTCCGGCGGCTGGTGATCGTCGAGGCCGCGGTGGTGGGCGCGGTGGCCTCGGCGGCCGGCTGCGTCCTGGGACGGTTCGGGGCGCCAAGGCTGGCGGCGTGGCTGGTGGACGCCGACATCGCACCGTCCTGGTTCGCGATCGGCGGCGACGCGTGGCCGTACTGGACGGCCTTCGGGACGGGGCTCGGCGTCGCGCTCGCGGGCGCCTGGGCGGCGAGCCGCCGGGCCGGGCGCGTGGGTCCGATGGAGGCGCTGCGCGAGGCCTCGGTCGACCGCCGCACCATGACGGCCGGGCGCTGGGTGGCCGGCGGCGGACTGCTGCTGCTCGGCCTCGGCCTGCTCGTCCGGCAGGTGCTCACCGATCCGTCCGACGCGCTGCACCGCAAGACGTACACCACCCAACCGATGCTGCTGATCACGGCGTTCGCGCTGCTCGCACCCGTCGTGGTGGGGCCGCTGACGAAGGCGCTGGCCTGGCTGCCCGCTCGGCTGCCGGGCATCGCCGGCCGGCTCGTACGGGAGAACGTGCTGGCCGGGGTGCGGCGTACGGCGGCCGTCGCCGCGCCCGTACTGATCACCGTCGCCCTGGCCGGGTCCCTGCTCGGGGTCACCGCGACCGTCAACGCCGCCAAGGCGGCGGAGACGCGCGCGCAGTCGGCGGCCGACTTCGTCGTGACGTCGGATGCCGGCGGCCTCGACGCGGCGACCGTCGCACGGGTCCGCGCACTGCCCGGACTCGACGCGGCCGCCATCGCGCCGACCACCGTGTACCGGCTGGAGGACGGAGTGGCGCTGGTCAAGGACGAGGCCCGCGCCGTCGACCCGGCCGCCCTCGCCGCCGTGACGAACCTCCCGGTGACCGCAGGAAAGGTCACCGATCTCGACGACCGGAGCATCGTCGTCAACGAGGAGTGGCCCCAGCACACCGTCGGCAGCCAGGTGGACGTCTGGCTCGGCGACGGCCGGCGGACGTCACTCCGTATCGCCGCCGTGCTGCGCACCGGCACGGGCGGCAACGGCGCCTACGTCACCCCGCTCAACGCGCCGGGCGCGGCCCCCGACCGGATCGACGTCCGGCTCCGGGCGGGGACGGACGCGGGCCGGGCGGGGACGGACGCGGGCCGGGCGGCCGGCGCGGCAGCCGCGCTCCGGGCCGCCGTGGCGCCCGGCGGCGGGCACGTGCTGAGCAAGGAGCAGTGGCTCGCGGTGAGTTACCCGGCCACCAGCAGGCAGACCCGGATCGGCACTCTGCTGGTGCTCGGTATCGCCCTGCTCTACTCGTGCATCGCGCTGGCCAACACCCTGGTGATGGCGACCGCCGACCGCGTCCGCGACCTCGCCGTACTGCGCCTCGCCGGGGCCACCCTGGGCCAGGTGCTGCGCCTGGTGGCCGCCGAGGCCCTGCTCATCGTCGCGGTGGGCACGACCCTGGGCGCCGGCGTCGCCGCCCTGAACCTGCTGGGCGTCAAAGCCGCACTGGCCGCGCTGTCCGTACCGTCGTCCCCGGTCGTCATCCCCTGGACGGCCACCGGCGCCGCGGTGGCCGTCTGCGCCCTGCTCGCCGTGCCCGCCGCGGTGATCCCGGCCCGCCTGGCCCTGCGGGGGCGGGCGGTCGGGCTGGTGGGAGGGCGGGAGTAGCGGACGACAGCGCCGGGGCACACCATCCAGGCACGCCACCCGGGCTCAGTCCAGCTTCTTCCAATCGGGGCTCAGCGCCATCGACTTGAGACGGTCGATGGTGAACACCGGCGCGGTCCGGGTGGCGGGCTGGTGATAGCCGCCCGCGTTCAGCTCGGCGACGACGATCCGCCGGCCGTTGGGGCGCAGGATCTGGGCGACCCACCGCACGGTCCCGGCACCGCCCTTCTCCGCCGACCCCTGGGAGACCAGCACCCGGGTGCCGTCGGCGAGCTTCTCGCCGCCCGAGAAGAACGCCAGGGTGTCGGGGTCCTTGACCGGCCAGTGCTCCACGTTCACCTCGATCAGGGTCCTGCCGTGTCCGTCGTCCACGGTCACATGGGCGAAGCCCTCCGAGTCGTCCGCGTCACTGCGCTTCATACCGGCCGGGATCAGCCCCTTGAGAACGGCGCTGATCGCGGGGCCCGGCACCGAGGAGCTCGCCTCGGCGAGGGTGGGCGGGTCGGCCGGGGACCGGGTGGCCTGGCCGGCCGGGGCCCTGGACGGGCCGAGGGCGTCGAACACCGGCTTCCAGATCGTCATGTTCACCACCGCGGTCAGCTGCGCGGCGGTCAGCGGCGGGTCGGGCCGGGTGTCCGGGGCGCCCTTCTCCGCCGGGGAGTTCCACTCCATGGCGTCGACGACCTGGCCGTCACGGGTGGTCAGGGTGGCCCGCCAGTTCTTGGTGTTCACCCGGTGGTCCGGGTACTCGTACCCCTTGAGCAGGACGAGTACGGAGCCGTCGGCGAGCACGGACCGGTCGCACGAGTCGAACGGCACGTACACGCGGTCCGGGCACCGGGTACCGGCACCGGGGCCCACGCCCTGCCCCGAAGGTGCGTGGTTCAGGCTGACGCTGACCAGACCGGGGCCGTGTCCGTCGTCGTAGACGACTTCCGCGTACGGGGCGCCGATCGGGTCGCCGGTCCCTTCGGCTCCGGTACCGCGTCCCTGCTCACCGGTGGTCACGCCCGGTGGCAGCGCCGACTTGAGCAGGTTGATCATGTGCTGCGCGGTGACCCGCTCGCCCGACGCGACAGCGACCGAGCGCGGTCCGCCCTGCGCGGCCGGGTCCTCCGCGACGTGGTGTCCGGCCGAACCCGACATCCCGCCCGCCATCAGCCCCCCGACGGCGACCAGCGTGAGCGTCGCCGCACCGCCCGCGACCGCGGCCCTGCGGCGCAGCCGCATCACCCGGCCGCGGGCCGCACCACCGTCCACCAGCGCCCTGTTGTCGGTGAAGAAGGTGCCGGCGGTACCCCGTATGGCTTGGCCGAGATCATCCTCGAAGGGGTCCGAGGGCGCGAAGGGGTCGAAGGGCATGGGGAACCACCGTTTCGTATGGCGTATGGCGTATGGCGTATGGCGTATGGCGTATGGCGTGGGGGGCGTGGGGCGAGCGGCGTGGGGGCGTAGGCGTGGGGGCGTAGGCATGGGGATCGGTGGAAGTGGGAAGTGGGTGGCGTCAGTTCGCGGCGAATTCGGCAAGGGAGCCGCCGAGCAGTTCCCGCAGCTTCGCCAACGCCCTGACGGAACGCGTCCGCACGGAGCTGGACGAAGCGCGCATCGCGTCGGCGGTCTCCTCGATGCTGCGGTCCTCCCAGTACCGCAGCACCAGCACCGCCCGGTCCTTGGGCGCCAGCCGGCCGAGCGCGTCGAGGAGCGTCAACCGCAGCGTCGTGTCGACGCCCGCCTCACCCGGCACGTCCGGCAGGTCGGGGGTCGGGCGTTCGCGATTGCTGCGGCGCCGCTGGTGCGAGAGGAAGACCCGCACCAGGACGGTCTGCGCGTATCCGGCCGGGTTGTCGATCTTGGAGGCCCGCCCCCAGACCACAAACATCCGGCCGAGGGTCTCCTGGACGAGATCCTCGGCGAGATGAGTGTCACCGCTGGTCAGGAGGCATGCCGAACGGAAGAGGTGCCCCGCGCGGTTCGCGGCGAAGTCCAGATAGCCGTCCTCCTGCGTCTGCCGCATCCACCCCCCATTCGCCGTGTACACCTCATTGACGCGCCAGAGGTGCCTGAATGTTTCACGGCCCGGGAGGATTTCCGCAAGGTTCCCGACGGCCCGCTACGCGGCGACCGCCACCGATCCCTGGCCGAGCGCCGAGGCGAGGGCGGGGGCGAGGGCGGGGGCGAGCGCCGGGGCGAGGGCCGGGGCCGGAGCGACGGACGGGGCGACGGACGGAGCGGCGATCGGGGTGGTGGCCGGAGTGCTGACCGGCGCGGTGACCGGGGTGGCAGCCGCGATGGCCGTTGGTGCGTGGGCCGCCTTGGCGCCGCCCTTGGCGAAGACGATGACCCGCAGGGCGACGAAGCGGCCGACACCGGCGAGGCCGGAGGCCGACAGATACACGCTCTGCTCCAGCAGCGGACCCGGGTTCGGGTGCACCGCGTGCAGCACGAGCAGCGCGGCGGTGGTGAACAGGTAGCAGATCGCCGCGGTGGCACCGGACTTGATGTGGTCGCTCAGCTGGGCCCGACCGGCCCGGAAGGTGAAGCGGCCGTGCAGCTCGGTGGCCAGCAGGGTGGAGGCGACGGTCACCAGCGCGTTGGCGACCACCAGGGGCAGCGGGCCCGACAGCAGCAGCATGACGGCGCTGGACAGCAGCCCCACGCCCCCGCCGCACACGACGAACCGCACGAAGGCCGCGATCGGCCCGGTCCTGCCGGTTGGGTGGTCGGTGCTCCGCTCGATGCTCCCCGTGGTCTTCATGTCTCCAAGACTCCCGTACGCCACTGACAGCGCGCTGACTTCCGCTGACCGGTCACTGACCGCCCGCTGACACGGTGCCCGCCGAGCTGTCACGATGGGTGTGATCGCAGGAGGAATGCATGACAGAGGTGTTTCTACGGCGTCTGAGCCGGTGGCAGGCCGAGGCGCAAAGGGAGGCCTTCGCGGACCTCTACGTCGAGTCCTACCCCGGCGCCCAAGGCGAGGAGTTCCACAGCCGGCAGAGCTTTCTGCGGCGCTTCGCGGAGCATGTGCAGCACCCCGGATTCGATATGACGATCGCCGGCGACCCTGCGCTCGTGGGCTTCGCATACGGCTTTCCTCCCGATCGCGGCGGCGAGTGGTGGCAGGGATTCGTCGGTGGGGTCCCGCAGGACCTGGAGGAGCACACCGCGTCCGGCCAGGTCTTCGCTGTCGTCGAGCTGCTGGTGCTCCCCTCCCACCGCCGTCTCGGGGTCGCGGGCCGGCTGCAGGACATGCTGCTGTCGCGCAGCGACGCGGCCGTGGCATCCGTGCTGGTGGAGACGCCGAACGTGCCGGCGCTGGCCGCGTACCGGGAGTGGGGCTGGTCGAAGAACGGTGAGGTCCATCGCCGGCACGACCATGTGTTGACGGTGCTGGAATCGTGGAGCCGCAGCCTCGCGGATTAGCGGAGCCGGGGGTGGCGGAGCGGACAGAGGGGGCAGAGGGGGCCGAGGGACTGGCGTAGCGGCAGGGACCCGTGCGTCGGGGAGAGTCCGGCTGCCGGACCGTCGTCACGGCAGCACCGGACCGTCGTCACGGCAGCAGCAGGGTCTTCCCGACGACGTCGCGGGCCTCCATCGCCCGGTGCGCGTCGGCGGCACGCTCCAGCGGGAACGTCTGCCCGATGACGGGCCTGATCCGTCCCGCCACGGCCTCCGACAGCGCACGGTTCAGCAGCCGACGGGCGATGTCGGGCGCGAACTGCACCTGCTCGATTCCGCGTACGGTCACGTCACGCCGGCGCGCCTCCTCCGGGTCGACGGGCGCGAAGCCGCCGGCGGCCGCGCCGTGCGCGGAGAACTGGCCGCCGCGGGCGGTCAGTTCGAACGCGGCCAGCCCGAGCTCCCCGCCGACGCCGTCGTAGACCATGTCGGGACCCGCACCGCCGGTCGCCCCGCGCACCCGCTCCTCCCAGCCCGGCAGCGAGTAGTCGACGACGGCGTGGGCACCCAGTTCGCGCAGCAGGTCCAGCTTCTGCTGGCCGCGAGCGGCCGCCACGACCCGTTCCCCCGCCGCCAGGGCCAGCTGCACCATGAGGATGCCCAGCCCGCCGCCGGCACCGGTGACCAGGACCCACTCCCCCGGCTGCGTGCGGGCGGCGTCCGCCAGGCCCAGCGCGGTGGTGCCGTCGTGGAGCAGCGCGGCGGCCTCACGCGGGCCGAGCCCGTCGGGTACGGGGATCAGCGCGGCGGCGGGCGCCAGGGCCCGCTCGGCGTACCCCCCGCGGTCACCGACATGGACGGCGACGGACCGGCCGATCCAGCCGGGCTCGACGCCCTCGCCGACGGAGAGCACTCGCCCGGCCACCGCGCCTCCCGGCACGTACGGCGGCCGCACCGGCATGAAGTCCTGGGCCAGGCCCTCGCGGATCCGCGCCTCGAAGAGGATCACGTCGGCGGCCTCCACCCCCACGACCACCTCACCGGGACCGGCGACCGGATCCGGCAGCTGCGCCGTCACCAGCACCTCGGGACCACCGAACCGCGTCACCTGTACTGCTCGCACACCCATCACTCCCCGCGTCCGCCACCTGCTGTTCCGTCCACGGAGCAGTCTCAGACGTGAACCTAAGTTCATGTCAAGGGGCGCCCGGGTGCGAGGCGGGGCGTGTGGCGGGGTGCGCGGATCACCGGACCGCGTCGAGCCGTACGAACTCATCGGCGGTGAGCGTCACGTCGCCGGCCGCCGCCGAGTCACGGATCGTCCCGGGCCTGCTGGCGCCCGGGATGGGGACGACGACCGGGGACTTCGCCAGCAGCCACGCGAGAGTGATCCGCTGCGGGCTGACCCCGTGATCCCGTGCGACCTCGTGGAAGGCGGCGAAGGGCGGGGCGGGTGTCCTGGAGCCGGCCGTCGGCGGGGCGTCGAGCGAGCTCCGGGAGATGCCGCCGAGCGGGCTCCAGGGCAGGAAGGCGATCCCGAGCTCGTCGCACAGCCGCAGCTCGGCCGCACTGTCGCGGACTGCGGGCGAGTACTCGTTCTGCACCGAGGCCAGCCGCCCGCCGAGGATCTCGTCGGCCTGCCGGATCTGACCGGCGTCCACGTTGGAGACGCCCACCATCCTGATCGTGCCCGCATCGAGCAACTCCCGCAGCGCGCCGACGGATTCGGCGAACGGGACCCGGGGGTCCGGCTTGTGGAGCTGGTACAGCCCGATCGCCTCGCCGCCGAGCCGCCTCAGCGACTCCTCGCAGGCCCGCTTCAGATGCTCCGGGGTGCCGTTGACGGTCCACGAACCGTCGCCGGGCCGCCCGCGGCCCCCCTTGGTCGCGACGAGGACGTCCGACGTGTCACCGCCGTAGGCGGCGATGGCGCGGGCGATCAGCTCCTCGTTGTGCCCCCGCTCGTCCGCGTGCCAGTGGTAGGAGTCGGCCGTGTCGATGAGCGTCACCCCCGCGTCGAGCGCCGCGTGGACCGTGGCGAAGGCTCTGGCCTCGTCCGGCCGCCGCTCGATGGACAGCGGCATGGCCCCGAGGCCGACCGGACCTACGGTGACGTCACGGATCCGGCGCGCGTTGCTGCCGCTCATCCCTGTCATCCCTGTCATCCCTGTCATTTCTGTCATTCCTGGACTCCCGTCTCGGCGATGGCGCCGGGCAGCCACTCCGAAGTGGTCGAGAACGGGAAACCCAGCTCGGTGGCCCGCGAGTTGTCCATCGCGTAGTAGCGGTCGAACGAGAACGGCGACACGTCGTCGCCCGCCCGGGATCCTGTACGCGTGAACGTCGGCCGTTCCGAACCGAGTTGTGCCGCGACCAGCTCGCTCAGCTCCGTGGCGCTCAGCTCACCGTGCGAGTTGGCGTTGACCGGCCCGGTGAAGTCGGCGCCGGCCGCCCAGAACAGGAACTCGGCGATCTCGCGGTCATGGATGAACGTGGAGGGGTGCTCCTCGGCGTGAACGACGACCGGCCGTCCCGTACGGACCCGGTCCACGTAGTGGTCCAGCCGCCCGGTGAACTCCTCCGCGCCGCCGCCCAGCACATGCGCGCTGCGCACGGAGACGAACGCGAACGCCGGGTCCTGGCTGAACACCGCCTCCGCCTGCCGCTTGCCCTCGGCGTAGTGCCGGGCGTCGCCGAGCTGCTCCCTGAACGCCTCCTCCCCCCAGGGGAGTTCGAGGTCGACCGGCCACGTTCCTGGATCCACCGCGCCCTCGCCGACCGGACGATGGGGATGGGGCGAGCCGTCAAAGGTCGCCGGGTCATAGACCTCCATCGTGGACGTCATGACGTAGCGCGTGGTGCGGTCGCGGAAGACGCGCTTGGCGATGGCCGCCTGTCGCGGTGTGTAGCAGACCTGGTCGATGACGACATCGAAGTGCCGGTCACCCAGCGCGGCTTCGAGCGCCGCCTCGTCGTCACGGTCCGCGACGAGATGCGTGACGCCGGGCGGCGCCGGTGACGAGCCGCGGTTGATGACCGTGACGTTGACCCCCTCGTCGCGCAGCCGCAGCATCAGCCGCTTGCCGAAGTACCGGCTGCCACCGATGACACAGACGTCGCGCAGGACGCCCCCCGTGGAGTCGCTCATTCCCTCAGAACCTTTCCCACCAGGCAGGACACCCCCGCCACTGGGCTCAAGTGTTACCGTCTCGACCCGGCATCTGAAGGGGAGATCATGGGAGATTCAGCGGCGCTGCCGAAAGAACCACGCCATCTGCGGGGCCTCGCCCACGATTCATCGGTGGCCCTCGACAGCGTCGACACGCGGCTGCTCGAACTCGTCCAGACCGAGGGCCGCATCACTCTCAGTGAACTGGGCCGCCGGGTGAGCCTCAGCCCGGCCGCCGTGGCGGAACGGATCCGCCGGCTGGAGAGCAACGGCATCATCACCGGCTACTCCGCCGTGGTCGCACCGGACCGGCTCGGCTACGCCATGCTCGCCTTCGTCCGGGTCTCCCCGCACGGCGGCTACACGCTGCGTCACCCCAGGACGCTGGAACTGATGGCACGCCCCGAGGTCCTGGAGGTGCACCACGTCGTCGGCGAGGACTGCTGGATCCTCAAGGTCGCCGTGGCCGACACCTCGCACCTCGAGGAGATGCTCGAACAGATCTCGGCCCTCGGCCGCACCACGACATCGATCGTGCTGTCCTCCCCGGTCGAACGGAAGGTCATCACCCCGATCGACCGCACCGGCACAGCACGTTAGAGAGCAGCGCGTCAGAGAGCAGCACGTCAGAGAGCACCACGCCGGAGGGCACCACGTCAGAGAGCAGCACGCCGGAGGGCACCACGTCAGAGAGCAGCACGCCGGAGGGCAGCACGTCGGAGGGCAGCACGTCGGAGGGCAGCACTTGGCGAGCAGCGCGCCAGGAAAGAGGCGCGCCACGATCGAGGCTCACCCGGTCAGGAGGAGGAGCCGTCCGCAGACCGCCAGGCGTCGGCCCCGGCGTGGGTGGCGGCCTGCGAGGCCACCTTCGCCTGCCGGAAGGCGCGGGCCGCCAGCTCGGACGGCGGTACCTCCATGTGACGGACGTATCCGCGTCCTGCGTTCAGCAGCGTGACACCGATCATGACCGTCCCGGCCAGCCCCAGCACCGCCGCGACCCCGGTAACGGCCACGCCCACCGCGAGCGTCCGCGTGTCGATGTCGATTCCGTGCTCAGTCATCCGATTGATCGCCATACATCCAGCCTGAGCGCCCGCGCCGTCTTCCGCACGCCCGGCGGAGCCGTCCGGGGCCCTGATCCCCCGACCACAGCGCTCTGACAACTTCTTCACAGGTGCCTGCCAGCCTGTCGATCATGCCGGCCGCCGCGCGGCAGCCGCCGGACGCGGCGAGCGCCGGACGCGGCGGCCGCTCCGACACCGATCGACCCCCGTCAACGGAAGGCACCACCATGTCCTACCTCCGCACCCTGCGCACCGCCGCCGTCACCGCAGTCATCGCCGGCACGGTGCTGCTCCCGGCCACCGGAGCGTTCGCCGCGGACGCGAGCGCCAAGCCCCCCCCCGCCCGCGCCCCCCCCCCCCGCGCGG